>JBIOXM010000030.1:0-20642 GCA_044869655.1 Nitrososphaeraceae archaeon
ACCTGCCTCCATCCACTATTAAATCCAGGCTTCACGATATTAATTTCATCACCATAATGAGATCCATTTTCTGTATCCCATAAAAATCCTGTAACATTATCAAAACCAAGACCAAAACTATTTCTTACACCATATCCATAATATTTGTCTAAAAGTCCTTCATCTCCTAAGGTAAATCCATCCTTAACCGTTTCCCCATCCGGAGTTATTCGTAGAACTCCTCCTCTACCATCGGGTAAAGCTGTTCCCTGTAGATTTGAAGCAATAGTGTCGCCAGTTGGGTCTTTTAATCGGTTTAAGTCTCCCATAATAATATATAAATTATTATCTGGACCGATTTTCATAACTCCTCCATTATGTGAAGGACCTGGCAAATAAGGTAAATCTAGGAGCAGTACAGGATTGATTAAAGAGCCATTCACAAAATCAAATCTGTATACACGATTTCCTAAAATTTCTCCCTCATCTTGGTTCTTGGTTTCAGTTACAAAAAGAAAAACAAACTTGTCATTGGGACCATAATTACTTGCATGTTTAGTTTTAGATATATCTAATACAGCTATACCTAATAAACCTCTTTCACTCTTTGTTGCTACATTTAAATCTAAAAGCTCACCAACAACCTCTCCATTAGTTACACGTTTCACTTTTCCTGTATTTTTTTCTATAACCAAAAGATCATCATTTCCTATAAAATCCATTCCAGAAGGAAACTGCAATTTATCAACAATTAATTCTGTTTTCAGATTAGTATCTCTTAATATCGGTATAGAAGGTTCTTTTTTTGATTTTTTCGAAGATTGAGCATCTATTTCACTAATACTATCCATATAAATGAAACTTGCACATATTACAACAAGAATAATTATTAAAACACTGATCATTGTAGAGTAACGACTATTATACATGCATTAAGTCATTAGAATATATCATATTTGAATCTATACTAATAAAAATCATAAAACTAAATACCTATTAATAATAGAAAAATCTCCAAGTTAGACTCTATATCTATTTCTCTTTCAATTCTCATTTATATTCCAAAATTTGGACAGGTATTTGTTATTTTATTAATCAATAGTTTGCCCTTATATCAAGTTGTTTTAATATAGGTGATTGTTTCAAATTTGTATATGGATAAATATTAGTTTTATACTTTGGTAAAGGATTATCAGGTTTAACACTTTCTACTAGATGAGTCTGATTAAATAAATTTTTGTGAAAAAGACCTCTCTTGCTCTTTTCTTTGATTATCTTTTTATAACCTGAATCATCGATAACTATGAAATAGGGAGTATCTAAAGGTTTTGTAGAATAATAACTTCTATCTTGATAAGAAAGATCAAAAACATGTCTAGGCATCCATATGTAAAGAGGATTTCCTATCATAGTCACAGTATCATTCCTTTGTTGTAAATGTTGTATCAATACCACATGTGTTTTAATTATTACTGAATTAGAATCAATTGTAATTAATGAAAAAATCGATATTACTCCAATAATAGCAATAATTGATATTACTGCATATGGAATAGTATTTCTAATTTTAGAAACAGGTATTAGATTCGCTAAATCTACAATTAACCTTGCTCCAGCAATAGAGAATACCGGAAATAAAGGAACTATGTGAAATGAAGATACAAAGTCAATCCAGTATAGAAACAAAAGAAATGGTATACTAAATAGCAATATGAAGAAATCTCTTCTGATTGCTGCATACAGGATTCCGGCCATGCCCAATGAAAATGTTAAAGGATCATTTTGAAGGAAAGTAGCTAAAGAATTAATTAGAGGTTTACTCTCTCTTTGAGTTTGATGTAATACATCTTCTACCCAAATGTCAAAGTCTCCGATAGAATAAGCATGTATAGGCCATAACATAGGTATTAAAATGACGGGTAAAAGCCAAAGTCCAATACTTTTCAGCTTATTGTTACCACTGTTACTTATCACAATATATCCAACTAAAGGCATCATAACGAAAATTGGAATCTTAGTAAATATTGCTAAACCGAGAAATACACCAGATAATAAAATTAAGGATATGTTCCGCATTCCTAACCTGTTATTTCGTTCTTTGCCTGAGTTACTTTTTATATAAAGGGCTAATAGTATAGAAGTCAATAGCAGAGGAAGTTGTATAGACTCTAAAAATATTCTTCTTAATAACCATCCATATGGTATGACTGCAAAAAGAATAGAGGCTAAGAGTGCGACTTTTAGTCCATATTTTTTTTCTGTAATTTTGTAAATTAGGAATGTATCTAATACAGCAAATAAGCCCATAATGAGTCTTGGTATAAAATAAAGTGATTCTACTGAATCGGCATCAGGAGATGGATGTAAAATATCAGGATAGCCAATCATACCCAAGATACCAGCCAATAATATTTGTCCAAAATAGGGGGCAAAATATCGATCTTGTGGTTGAAGACCTTCTCCTTGCAGTGTGGACATAGCTTTACGCATATAATGACCCTCATCCACATGTAGACTAGGAAAACCAGAAATATTCCACAGACTTGTAAAAGAACTTAAAACTAGAGGTATAAAAATTAAAAGTATTTTTTTATTCCTAAGGCCTCTACTTTTAGTTATTTGATTCACAATTAATCACTCATCACATATTACAAAGAATAAACTAGAGGTCTTATCGATTCTAATAATTATCTTTGTATCCATAATGCAGGAAGCAGCAAATTTATTTCTTTTGTTGACTTCGTCCATATCTATATAATTGCCATACTGAACCTATATAGTCAAAAATCACACTATATCCCATCTTACTTTTACCTGATTTTCTATCCATAAATGTATAAGGTATCTCAAATATTGGAATATCTCTTGATTTTACAAGTATTTCTAACAATATTTTATAACCCTTGGTATCGATTTTTATATTTTCTATAATAGCTCTAGGTACGGCAAAAAAGCCAGACATAGGATCGGTAACATTATTTACATTTAGACCAAATTTCGCAATAACAGCGGCAGCTTTACTTATAAGTCGTCTCTTAAATGGCCATCCAACTATAGATCCATTCTTAGTATAACGAGAAGCTATAACTATTGAATTAGAATTGTCTAGAGATTTCTCTATAATTTTTGGTATCGTTTCAGGTGGATGAGAAAAATCTGCATCCATAATGAGTACGTAATCACCTTGAGACGATTTGACTCCTTCCAATATAGCAGGGATTAAACCGTTTTTGATTCTTCTATTAATAATCTTAATTGAATATAGCTTTTCTTTAAAGTTCACACTTCCCCTTTTAGATTCAAGATCGGAAGATATGTAATTTTGTACAATATTACTAGTACCGTCTGGAGAATTGTCATCTACTATTATAATTTCTGTAAAAACACTGGGAGCTAAATTTTCTTTAATTTTATCTAATAATTTAATAATATTTTCAGCTTCATTATATGTAGGAATAATTATCGAAATTATATACATATTTTTTGTTTCAAAGATTTCGTGATGATTTGTTTGCACTTGTATTTCATAGGGGGTATCTGCATATTAAATTATCGTGAGTTATATTTATAACATTTTTTAATAATTTTTTTTAGTAATAAATTCTTCTATCTTTTTTCCTTTTTTTATTACCCCTTAAAATAACTTCTTTTTATAACTATATAGAAGATTAATGTTATAATAACACATATTTATAATATTTGAGTCCATAATTATCCTTCAAATAGTAAATATATAATAATTGAACTTTCTTATATAAGATAAATGAATAGTGTTTAAATCTCTTTTAAAAATAGTAATTTTGTATATTTGTATTACTATAATATTCATGATATCATTAGGGTTAAATCCGAGATAAATTTACAAGAATTAGAATATTTTTCGTCGAATGAGTTTGGTGATCCTGATATCGCATTAATGATAAGATCTTTTTCTAAGGATCATGATATGTCTAAATTTAGAGCTACTAGGAAATTAATGACAGATAACTTTGATTCTGGAGGTTCACAATATACTCTTAAATATACAGAACATTTTGGTTCTTCTGGAGCTCAATTCCAAATAAAATTTAAAGGAAGTAAAATAGAAGTATACATTAATGAGTTAATATCAAAATCTAAACATGTTACATATGTGAATTTAATAGAGCCTATTCTAAGATTTCTCTTTCTTTCTAAAGAATACATTCTCTTACATTCTGCATGTATGTCATCTCCAAATGGTCAAGGGTTTTTCCTTTCAGCTCCTCCTGATACGGGAAAGACAACAACTGTAATAAAATGTGTAAAACAAGGATATTATTTTTTGTCTGACGATATGACTATAATTAAACTGCCAAATCATGCACTATCCTTTCCAAAATCAATGACAATTAGTGCACATACATATAGAACAGCAGTTGAAGCACAATCTTCATCTCAGAATGGTGAGAACGATACAAATGACAAGAAAGGAATGAGAATTAGAAGTTTGATTCATTCAAAAACTGGAAGGAGTTTGATGCATAAATTGGCAGATCATAATGTACCAATCTTTACTATTAATACAATTGGACAGTCAAGGATAAAGCCTCCAAAATATCACATTAGCGATATTATAAAAGATGCTAAGATAAAAGACAAGACCACAATTAATTCTCTTTTCTTCTTGGAAAAAGGTAGTGATGGGGAAAAGGTAGAAAAAATGGAAAGAATTCCTGTAGAACATGCATTAGAGAGAGCCATAGAAAATAGTGATGACGCATTTCTGTTTCCACCATATAGTGATTTAATAAAATATATACGAATTGAGAGTAAAACAGCATATGATCTTTTAGAAAACGAGAAAAAAATGATGGAAGAATTACTATCAAGCATTGACTGTTATATTCTAAAAAGTAGTGGAAGAAAATGGTCTGAAATGATACTCGATAAATTCTCTAAATAATTAATAATTCCCTCACCTTTTTAGAAATAGTGAAAATAAAACACGTCTTATTTTAATATTCAATAAAATATAGTCACCTTTTCTTCCATACTTTAGCGTTAACTGAAATATACATCTATAGTCAGTAGAAAAAAAGAGAAAAAAGAAAAAAATTAATCCATATCCATTCCAGGCATTCCGCCCATTCCGCCCATTCCGCCCATTCCAGGCATTCCGCCCATTCCACCAGGCATGCCGCCTCCGGGTGGGCCTCCTTTGGATTTGCTTGATGCAATAACATCATCAATTCGTAAAAGCATACAAGCGGCTTCAGTAGCAGACTTGATTATTTGTTCTTTAATCACAACAGGCTCTAAAATATTTTGTTTAAACATGTCTGAGACGGTTGTGCTTCTTACATTAACACCAGTCCATTTCATTCCTTTATTTTGTTTTGCTCGTAACTCTGCCATTGTATCGATTGGATCCATACCAGCATTAGTAGCAAGAGATATTGGAATGGTTTCTAATGCCTCTGCAAATTTAATTACTGCTAATTGTTCTCTACCTTCTAAACTGCTAGACCAATTTCGTATGTGTGTAGCGATGTAAGCTTCTGGTGCTCCTCCACCTGCTACTATGAATGGTTTTTCCAAAACATCTTTCATAACCATCAGTGCATCATGAAGTGAACGGTCTGCTTCATCAACCACTCGTTGAGAACCCCCCCGAACTAGAATAGTTACTGCCTTTGGATTTTTACATCCCTCTATGAAAACCCATTTATCATTCTCAACCTTTCGTTCTTCTACTACGTCAGCTGTACCGAGGTCTTTTGAAGAAAGATCATCAATATTATTTACAAGTCTTGCTCCTGTGGCTTTAGTAAGTTTTAGCATATCACTTTCTTTAACCCGTCTAACTGCAATTATACCATCTTTAGCAAGGTAGTGTTGTGCTAAATCATCTATTCCTTTTTGACATAGTAAAACATTTGCACCTGAACTTTTAACTTTTTCGACCATTGCTCTTAGCATATTATTTTCCTCTTCAAGGAACATTTGCATTTGCTGGGGATCACTAATACGGATTTCTGCACTCATTTCAGTTTTTTCTATTTCTAATGGAGAATTGATTAATGCTATTTTCGCTTTTTCAATTCTCTTAGGCATCCCACCATGAACAACTTCTTTATCGAGTACTATGCCTTTAATCAGAGAAGTATCTTGCATTGAACCCCCTGCCTTTTTTTCTACTTTTATATTGTCAAGATCCACTTTGAGAGTTTTTGTTTTTTCATTAAATTCAGCTACCATTTGTGTAGCATCTACTACTATTTTACTTAGTACAGGACTATCTTCTGAAACTAACTTTGAATACATACTAGTATTAGCAATCTTTGCTAAAAGATCCCTATCATCAGTTTTTACTTTAATAGCAATTTTATCTAATGTCCGAAGAGCTTCAATGGAAGCAGCAGTATAACCATCAACAATAACTGATGGATGAACGTTTTTGTCAATCAATTCTTCTGCTTTTTCTAATAATGAACCAGTAAAAATGACTGAAGATGTAGTACCATCTCCTACCTCATTATCTACGGATTTGGCTACTTCTACGACCATTTTTGCTGCTGGGTGTTGGACATCTATTTCTTTTAGGATAGTAGCGCCATCGTTTGTGATGGTAACATCCCCTAGAGAATCAACCAACATTTTATCCATCCCTCGTGGACCTAGACTAGATTTCACAACTTCAGCAACCAATTTAGCGGCAGTTAGATTATTTTTTTGTGCTTCTTTTCCTTTATTTTCACGTGTTCCTTCTTTTAAAATTACTACTGGCATTCCGCCAGCGCTTGTTTGAATTTGGCCCATACTCATATTCATTCACCTAATATAATAAACACATTTCAAATAATCCTATTTTTATAGTTTTACACGATTAATATACTTAATATCAATTATTTACATGTAATTTTCCTTTTTTTTCCTCAAATTTGGACTTAAACTTGGCAATGTTAATAATAAAACGTTCATGTTTTCCTTCTCCTATTTTTTCAATATCATCAAATACCTCTACATTAAACATTACCCTTCTATTATTAACAGATTCGATTACTGCTTTTAATCTGATTGTTGAACCTACTGGAGTCATAGCAATATGTTTAATATCAACAATGGTTCCAACTGAATCCCACTCCTTTTCTTTTAAAAAAAAATCCTTTAAGAGTAGTCTACATGTTTCTTCCAATTCAGAAATCATTGAAGGAGTAGAAAGCACATTTTCTCCTTCCCATAAAAAACTGGTAGTCTGGTTTGAATTAGTTTTTATAACTCTTTCTTTTGTAGTACCAATTTTTATATCAAATTCCAATTAAAATCAAATATAAAACATGATTCAATTTATTAAACTAACTGATAGAATAAACAGAATTGGTAAACTCCTATAGCAAATTATAAATAAATCAAGATGAAAAAGTGAAATCATAGAATTATTATTTAGAGAATCCATAATTAGTCCATCTTTTATCAACTAAATTCTTTGTGTCCTTATCAACTTCTACTGGTTTTTGAATTTCTCGCATAAATCCTTCCTCTGCAGTTTTAGTAGTTGCGTCTATTCCCATTTTTGATCCCAGGTTTAAAATGGGAGATGCAGGATCAAGTGTATCAGTAGGAGTATTATCAATTATAATTATATCTCTTTTAGGATCAGATTTGGTGGTAATTGCCCAGATTACTTCATTTATATTATGTACATTAATAGCATGATCAACTACTACAAAAATTTTTGTTAATGATAGCTGACCCATTCCCCATAATCCCATCATTACTTTTTTCGCCTGTCCAGGATATTTTTTTTTGATAGATATTATAGCCAGTCCTTGGAACCAACCCGAAGCAGGCATAGAAAAATCAATTACCTCAGGTTGGAACATTTGAATAAGAGGAAGAAAGGATTGTTCAATAACTTTACCTATGTATGCGTCTTCCAAAATTGGTTTCCCTACAACAGTTGTTAGATAAATTGGGTTTTTTCTTCTCATCAGACATGTCAAATTGAATGTTGGATAGGATTCAGGAGGTGTATAAAAGCCAGTATGATCTCCAAATGGTCCTTCTATTCTCATTTCATTAGGGTCAACATATCCTTCTAAAACAATCTCTGAGTTAGCAGGAACTTCTAAGTCAACTGTTTTACATTTTATTAATTTTACTCCTTTTTTTCTAACGATCCCAGAAAAGAAAAATTTATCCATGCCTTCAGGAACAGGAGCGATCCCACTAAAAATAGTAGAGGGGTCCGTTCCGATTACTATTGCTGTTTCAATAGGTTTGCTATACTCCTTCATTAATTCATAATGTTGAGCTCCTCGTTTATGTGTCTGCCAATGCATTATAGCCTTTTGGTCATTTACGATCTGAATTCTATAAACACCAATATTTCTAATTCCAGTTTCTGGATGTTTGGTAATAGTTAATCCAAAAGTAATAAATTTTCCAGCATCATCGGGAAACGATTTTAAAATTGGGAATGAGTTAAGATTAGCATTTTGGGTTTCAATTATTTCGGTTACACCACCAGATTCAACATATTTTGGAGCATAATCTCCTAATTCAGATAGTTTAGGAAGCATCTTTAATTTATCAAACAAATTTGAAGGTATTTTCAATTTTGTTAAATCTGTAATTCTTTTACCAATTTCTCTAAAATCAGAAAGATTCAGAGCAATTTTTAATAAATCCATTGTTCCAAATGCATTGCCTAATATAGGAATATCATATCCTTTTACATTTTCAAAAAGTATAGCAGGTGAGTTACCTGAATACATCATACGCCTCATAATCTCTGCTATCTCAAGATTTGTATCTACTTCTGCTTTCACACGATGCAATTTGCCAACAGATTCAAGTGTATCAATATATTCAGATAAACTATCAAAAGTCATAAATCAACAAATTACTAGTTGATAGAGTTATAAAAACAGCTCTTTTCCTTCAAAAAAGGAAGTAATGGATTTGCACATAGTTTAATGATTATTTATTATACCCAGATTATTATTGCAGATATAAAGCTAAACATTCGTGGAAGGATAGGGAAATCAACAGAATTTAGAATATCCATTATTGAATTATATTCTGAATTCACGTATTGTTATGGTTGTTTTAAATTATGATCATTTAATACTTATTATTATTAATTATTTGCAAAAAATCTTTACCCTTGGTCTTATAGTTCTTAGTAGATGTGATAATAAACAAAAAAAATTTCATTATATTAAACTATCAATAAAAACAATCTCGTATTTGTTTTAAAATTCTTGCTGTAGCCCCCCAAATTATTTCACTATTATATCTAAATGCGTAGGAATCACTAAAATTTTTATAATTAGAATTATTATTAAGACTACTAAATAAATCAAAGACTGGGATATCCAACACTTCAGAGACTTCATCAATTAATATTTTAGTCTTTTTAAGACTATCCTGAAAAGTAACGAACGGAATTATTGCAAAATTAGAAGTTAATGTTCTTACTGTATGGAAACTTCCCAAGATTTCCTGTGAATGAATATTTAGACCTATTTCCTCTTTTGTTTCCCTTAATGCTGTATTTAATAATGACAAATCTGTTTCTTTGAATGTTCCCCCGGGAAATGAAATTTCATTTTTATGATGCTTCAACAAAGAACTTCTTTTTGTTAAGATAATTTTTGGTGTACAATCGGTAAAGTGAATAATTATAAGAACAGAAGAAAGGGTATATCCAGATGATTTTAATAATCTGACATCGACATTGATTTTAGACGAAAGTTTATTAATAATTTTTTCTTTGAATTGGGTTTTATCGATATCCATTAATATAAATTAGTGGCAGGAATATTTTAAAATTATAGATTCAATAATAATCGAAAGTAAATTAAATGAAGCGCACAATAATTGATAAACAATCTAAAAAATATGCAGAATGAGATCAATTAGAAACTATATAGCAATTTTTATTATACTGTAATAAATCAATTATATTTTATATTCCATTAGATGAAAATTAAATGATACTAATTGATAATTAGTTATGAGTTAAATCCACCTAAAATAGTACCTAATGATTATTTTAATTATCCGAATCTTTTAAGTGATATAGAAAATGTAAAAAACAAGGCAATGGTACTTGATAAATACATCAATTGTCTTCATTTTACTGATTCAGTATTAGGAATTCCTAGATTATCAAGTATAACTATGGCTAGCATAATAAAAAAAAATAATGCCAAAATGAAAATTTCATGTAGTGTAAGAACAAGAGATAGAAATTTGACGTCCATGTTTCAAGCTATTTTGGATTCTATTTTACTAAATATTGAAAGTTTACTTATCATACTTGGAGATCAACCCAAAAATGATTTAAAAAATGATATAGAGATTACAAGATTATTAAAACCTAGTGAATTCGTTAAGCAGTTTAATGCCCAAGAGTTTAACAAATCAATAAAATTAAATCTATCGATTCCAAATAAAATTCTAAATATTCATACGATCAAAGGAAAAATCGATGCAAAACCTAATGCATTTGTAACTCAATCTATAGAATCATTAGAAGATTTAGAAAATATTATAGATCAAATCAGGCCTTTTGGTATTAAGGTAATTGCATGTATAATGATACCTTCAGAAAACAACAAGAGATCAGCAGAGTTAATAGGTTTAAATTGGAAAGAATATGAACGAGAACCTATAGAATTTATTAAAAATTGTGGCAATATTGCAGATGAGGTTTTACTAACATCTCCCAATCATTTCGCACTGGCAAAAGAAATATTAAAAGAGTTAAAATAAATCCGTTTTTTCTTTTCTTAGATGAACCATCTCTGATTTTAACTCATAAAGAATTTGTCTTTGAAAGTCTTTGAGATTATCATCCTCCGTTAACCTAGGTCGTCTATAGTCTATTTTTATATCTTTTTTTATTTTACCTGGTCTATTAGTAAATATTACTACTCTATCACCAAGGCACACAGATTCTATAATGTTATGTGTGACAAAAATAATTGTTTTATTTGTTTTAGCCCATATTAATTGTAATTCAACTAATAGTAAATCACGTGTTTGAGAATCTAATGCAGCAAATGGTTCATCCATAAGTAATACTTCTGGATCCAAAACTAATGCTCGAGCGATAGAGACTCTTTGTTTCATACCTCCAGAAAGTTGATATACATACGCTTCTGAAAATTTTTTCAATTGCATCATATCAAGGTATTGCATTGCTATTTCTCTTCTTTTTATTTTTTCAACTTTAGCCATTTTCAAACCAAATTCTACATTATCTATTACTTTCATCCAAGGAAATAAAGCATTTTCTTGAAAAACCATTATTCTATCTGGCCCAGTTCCAGTAATTGGCCTACCATTTAAAACAACTTGTCCATTAGTTGGATTATCTAATCCTGCTAATATATTGAGAAGAGTAGATTTTCCACAACCAGAAGGACCTACAAGACAAACGAATTCTCCATCATTTACTCCGAAATTAATATTTTCAATTGCATTTATTATAGTTGATTGTTTTCCATCATTTCTATAGAATGATTTAGTAACATCTTTTATTTCTAATTTAACCACTAGAATACACCACAGCTTTTAGAGATCTCTTAAAACTCTAAACCAACAAAATTTAAGTTTATAGTAGACGAGATTGTAAAGAATGAATAAGCATAAACTTTTTATAAAAAAGAGTTTTATACTTACGAATTGTAGGGAAAATTTATTATCATTATTATTAGCTAGCGAGAGATACTTGTTAACGATATATATTTTTATTAGTTTTGTCTTAAAAAAAAATGATTTAGTCTTCTTCAATTTTAAAATTATCTCTTTAAATACAAATATAAATAATAGCATTAGGATTTTAATTACTAGATAATTTATTCGCTAACTTTTTAATATATATAAAAGATCAGACATTGAAGCATTAGTTTTTAAGCCAGTAGGACGAAAAATTGTCCTTGAAGCACGATAACCTGAACAAATAACTTCCTCAATAATTTGACTTAATTTTTTTGGACTAGTTTTGAGCTTAGAGGCTATTTCATCTATTGAAAAGTAATAGGGCATATCATCTAGTTCATTTATACTAATTTCGAATATTTGTTTTATTTGATGATTTTTTTTATCATTTTTGAAATTACCTAAAAAATATTTTTTTATTGAATTTGAAATAATATTTTTATCAAATAATTTTCCTGTCCACAGCTGACCTGCGACATGCATTTTACTACGGCAAATTGGACATAAATCTGTTGAATATATATTTGAGAAATTTCTGTCGCCGCAGTTAAAACAATGTTTTATGTAACCTAGGTTATCAAAAACCTTGTTAGCCATATTATTACTTATTGATACTTTAAGAAATACACGACAATAATGTCGATTCGAATGAGCAAAAATAGGAGATAAATATATTCCCAACCTTGCAGCAATTAATGCTGTTAAAGATATTATTAAACGGGTAGCAACTTCATTTGAATAGATACTGTTAATGGATAAACCAAAATATTTTCTTAGACATACATTTTGATATATTCCACATAAAACTGCAGTATCCGTTGCAGTGATAGAAATTAATCCATTATCTTCAACAGCTCTGAGAACACAGTCAATAAAAGGCGAAGGGCTTCCAAAGGGATCTAAATCAACTATAGTAAATCTTTTGTTTCTTTCTGTTGGTCTCGAAATAAGGAATTTACATACCTCATTTAACGAAAAAATACATTTTTCATTGACATTATTTATTAGTGCTGATTCTTTAGCAGCTTTTATGGCTAGTTCATTAATATCATTTATGTAAATTTGGGAAACTTTAGGTACTTCTACTGCAACGCGGAGTCCTCTAGGTCCAATGCCTCCAAATGCATCAGCAAAGGTGATTTGATTATTTTTATTATTGCTATATTCATCTAAAAAAATCCGGTAAATATAAATTGACAAATCTCTATTTAACCTTGCAAGTGGATTAAAAAAAGCAGGGAAGTGTGGTGGAACCTTTTCTTCAAGTGAATTTTTCGGAACAAGCAATTTTGTTTGACCTTCTGTTATCTGTATAAAATTATCCATAGTTTAGTAAAATCATAGAATTTATCTATCATATAATTACCAATCTTTGATTTAACATTTTTATAGAAATTTTAATGTAAGAGATGTACGTAAGGAAAAATATCAATTTGTTGATATGCGGGATTGATGAAGCTGGAAGAGGTTCAGTCATAGGTCCTCTTATAATTGCTGGTATTAGTATTAAAAAAAGTAATATCAAAAAATTGGAGGGGATTGGAGTAAAAGACTCAAAAGCTTTAACTAGAAATAAAAGGAATTTTTTATTTTATAAAATATTAGATCTTTCTGAATTCGTATGTATATACAAGGTTGATTGTAAGACTATAGATGAAAATGTATATCAAAGAAAATTAAATAAATTAGAAGGAGGTATAATGTCAACGATTATTAAACATCTGGCAGTAGATATTGCTTATGTGGATTCCTGTGACGTAAATATCAATAGGTACACAAATTACCTCAAGTCAAATTTAAATTTTGAAAATAATACCCGTGTCATTGCCATGCATAAAGCAGATAGAATAAACCCTGCTGTCTCCGCCGCTTCAATAATTGCAAAAGTAATAAGGGATCGAGAAATCCAAATATTGGAAGAAAATTTTCAAAATATTGGCAGTGGTTACCCATCTGATAAAAAAACTATGTATTTTTTAAATACTTGGATTAAAGAATATAAGGAATTTCCATACTTTGTCAGAAAATCATGGAGGCCTATAAGAAAAATAACATGCAAACAAAGCAAGATTTATGATTTCATTTAATTTGACTGTATGTTGCATATATCAATCCATGATCTTTATCATAAGGATCAAGATTTAAAATTTGTTCAAGTTGAAATCCACTATTTTCTAGTTTTTTTGCTTCTTGAAGTATGACTGTTCTTGGATCTTGAGTTACATCTATACTTCGAGTCTTTACTACTAGTAATATTTTCCCATTATCTTTAAGAAAAGTTTTACAATTGTCTATTGCTATTTCCGTTTGATCAGGTTGGGCAATATCACAATACACCACATCCACATCACCGTATGTAGAGAAGTATGAGAGAGGTTTTCGAGCATCTTCTATGATTGGAATGATATTTTCTCTTTTCGAAGCAACGTTTTCTATCAGCTCTCTAGCTACACGAATAGAAGATTCTATTGCAAAAATTACTCCAGAATTTCCTATAATATCAGAAATATGGCTTACTGTAGTTCCAGTAGATGCACCTAAATAAAGGACTTTAGTTTTGTTTTTTATAGGAAGGTTTTTCAAACCCTTGACTAGAGCTGCTGCAAGTTTACTTCTAAAAATATCCCAAAGCCGATATTCTTCCTTATCGATTATTATTAGTTTTTCAGCATATACCGTGTTTCCCTTAATTAAATTCAAAGTAGCTAAATGTTTTTGGCCATTAAAAATAACCCATCTATATCCATCAAAGTCATTATTAAATTTATTGACAGACCCTGATGATGATGGAGCTGATGATGAAGTTAAAGGTATTTCTTCTCCTTCAGTGCTAATATTTTTCATTCTAAATATATAAATAATAATTCGTTAATTCATATTTAAATATAGCATACATAAAATTTTACAAGATATATTTTGAATTAGTATCTATTTCTTTTAGAAAATTTGTTTTTCTTTAGATGTTTTTTACTGAATTTGTTAAATCGTTTTTTTGGATTTCTACTATTATAATTCATCATCATTTCCTTTCTATAAGGCTTTTGTGCATCGGGCCTCGGTTCTTTATATTTTTCTTGTATTTCAGATATTCGTTTATTCAGTTGTTCAGAAAGATATAAATCCTTTTCTCCATTTCTAAATAAATCTATTCTTGCTGCAATAGCAATCTTTGAAGCAATTGCTCTAGCCATCTTTCCTCTTTGCCATTTAGGTGCGGAATGTAATATAGGATGTTGAAACAAAATTCCATGTTTTGGCGGAGGAGCTCCTGTTTTTAAAGATCTGAAAAGTGCTTTTTCAGCGCCTATTATTTGAATAGTACTAGCTGGCATAACTGAAAGTTTTTGGAGACTTCCAGCTTTAGCCATCAGTCTTGCTCCCACCGTGGCTGTTAATAATTCCTTAATGTTTGGAGCGATTTTTTCCATCATTTCTTCAATTTGTTGGGCGAGAACCTTTCTTAATTCGGTTTGCATGATAACTTCACTAGCAAGTTTTTTAATTATAGACAAATTTTCGTCTAAAATATCTCCCCCTTTACTTCTTTGAACAGCTAGAATTATCATGTGTGCTTTTTTACTTTCTATTCCAAGATTTTCCAGCATATTTAAATCGATATTGTTTCGATTTCCGGATAACTTAACGATTTCAGCATAGGTAAAGATATTCTGTATTAAATAATCAAGTTCAGGAAAATGTAATCCGTACCACTCACGAAGTCTTGTTCCTATGACATTTATGATCTTATCTAGTTCATCAAGAGCGTTAATTGACTGACTGATATGGAGATCTAATTTCTCGGAAATTCGTCGCACTTTGCTAGAAGAAAAATCTAGAGCAAATTGTCTTAGTTGCATATGTGCATCATATTCATTTTCAGCAAAACCAGCCTGTATAAGATAATTTAGTTTATGCTTTGAAATCTCTCTGATTTTTTCGGATGGTAGTACATAAACATTAATTCCATTATTTCGAAGATATGATATCAAACCTGCATCATTACTAAAAACGGAATCATATCTACGTAATTTATCAGAGATATCAAGAATTTCAGAATAATCACCATTGGAAATCAAAATATTAGAAGAAATAATATTTTTGAATTTTTTTGAGTAAATTAATTCATTTTCATTATCAAATATAAATGGTCCTAATTCAGACAGGACTATTGTACAGTTTTTAGTCATTATGTCATTATTTGGTACTCAAAGCCATTAAAAAATATGTCTAGGATTGAAGAAATTGTAGATATTAATAAATATCATTTTATAATAATAATTCATAATTGTTTTTTAATTTCTTAAAAAATAAAAAGAAAGGATCTGCTGTTACTCCTAACGATAAAAGCAAACAAAAGCAAGGTGAATATAACCGACAAGTAATTCTTACAAAACAATCTGCAGATGGAATTATTACATATTCAAAGACATGGCACCCTCATGAAGGAATTCTTATTTTGCAAGGTAAAAGTAAGAAAAATGGAGAAATACGAGTTGAGGGATTAGTTGTTCCTCCTTTTGCATCAGGTGGACCTTATTACTCTGGTTTCCCTACAAATGAGTTACCTATGGATCTTTCTTATATAGGAACAGCCCATTCCCATCCTGGAGGTTCTAATAGACCATCATTACAAGATTTAAACAATTTTTTTGGAGTAGTTTCGATAATAATTAGCTATCCGTATGAATATGAAACAATAGGTGCATTTGATCGCAATGGAAATAATATCAGTCTGTTAATAGAATAAAGAGAAATGTAACCAATAAAAATATTATTAGTTGGATATTATCAAGTAGCTCGAATAAAATAAAATTTAGAACAACAATAAAGTAAAAATATATTTAAAAAGGTATATGTCAATAACGACTATATGACACTTGAGGAATTACGTGATAAAGCCTTTTATCAGAATACAATAGATGTTTGGATTATGTTATGTAATGAAAAAGGCGTCAATTCTTATAATACCGAGAAATATACTAAATTCATTACTTATTTAAATAGTAAAGGATTGAAAATGCAAAAGTTTCCTCTTTGTATTAAAGAATCTGGTGGTACTTTTGATAGAGGGATCGACAAGGCGAGATTTTTGGATGCTCTCTCGAAGGTTTATTCTGAAGACGCATCAGCGTATACAATCAAACTTTCTCCTGATAATATTTCAACACTCAGAAAATTTTTTGATTGACTCTCTTTTTGCTATCTATACAAAAAAAATATTACAAAAATTACTGAACTGCTGTTGTTGTTGTCGTTTGTTGCATTTTTGCATTAATGCTTTCCAATAAAGCAGAAGTTTTAGGATCTGCTTTCAAAGATAATGCATGTTCTACAAATTGTTTTGCATCCTGATAATTCCCTAGTTGATACAATATTTTTCCTTTATTAAACCAAGGTTTGTCCCATTTTGGTTCTAAAGCAATGGCTTTATCAAAAGAAGATAATGCTTCATCGAATTTTCCTGTTTTGTATAATGCCCATCCTTTACTATTCCATGGTTTAGCCCACGTTGGTTTTAACTTAGTTGCCTTATCAAATGCAGTAACAGCCTCTTCATTTTTACCTTGTTTTTGTAGTGCCCAGCCTATACTATTCCATGGATTAGCCCAGTTAGGATCTAAAGAAATTAATTTATTGTACAAAGCTATTGCATCATCGAATTTTTTTAAGTTAGTAAGTGCTTCCCCTTTGTCAAACCAAAGATCAAGCCAATAAGGCGTGTGGCCATTATTTTTATCAACGGATTTGACTTTTTCATCTAAATTTCCTAATATTACAAACGCTTTATCGTATAATTCTATAGCTGTAGTATAATTGGATAATTCAAAAAACGCATTTCCCTGTTTAATTAAAGGTGCTGCCCAATTTGGATCGAATATAATTGCATTTTTATAAGATGTTATAGCTTGATCATAATTTTTAGCATTCAAAAATTTATTTCCTTGTTCATAAGATAATATAGCATCTCTATTTGTTGAGCCTAGAGATTCTTGTGTTTGTTGACTATTATTGGATAAGGATGAAGGAGAAAAATCATTTACTTGTGAAAATGAATCATCGTTCTTACCCATTAAATTTAATACAGAAATTATAAAGATCATAGTAACTAACATAACTAGCTTATGACAATTGGGCTTTAATATGTAATCATAGACTTTTTCAATGAGTATATTCATTCATTATTATAAAATTTGCACAAATAAATTTTTTTTTATGATATCAATAAAAAAATAGAGAAAAAGGTCTACTGTAGTCACATTCTTTTCATCTTTGGATTCAGGGTAGAATCTATTGTATTTCCAATAAGAACAAATGCTAGTCCAGTTAAGGCAATTAATACACCAGGAGGGATTAACCACCACCATAGTCCTCTAGATGCAGCTGCGGCTGTATGAGCTTCATGAAGTATTTGACCCCAGGTTGGAATAGATGGATCTCCTAAACCAATGAAGCTAAGCGAAGCCTCCGCTAGAATTGCTCCAGGAACGGAAATAGCGATGCTTGCAAAAGTTAAAGGAAGTAGTTGAGGAATTATATGTTTAAAGATTATTTTAATGTCTGATTGTCCAATAAGCTTTGCTGCTTCTATATATTGAAAATTCTTTATCTGTAATGCTAGACTTCGTGAAATCTTAGCAGTGCCCATCCATCCAAAAAATATTAAAAATAAAACAATAAGAAAGATACTTCTTCCTATAAATAAAGACAAGATAATCAATAGCGGTAGAGTAGGTAAAGAATAAAAAATATCATTAATTCGCATAAGACCTTCATCTGTTCTTTTTCCTTTGTAACCAGCAATAACACCATATATCATGCCAATTACAATGGAAATTGTAGAAACAGATAAACCAATAAATAAAGCAACAGGCGCACCCCACAGTAATCCAACTGTTAAGTCTCTACGTAATTCGTCTGTGCCCATTAATCCAAATTTTTTGCCTCCAAGAATTAATTGAGAATTTAGAATTTTGTCTTCATTATGGAAGAGATAAAACTTAACATTGAAAGTATAATTTCCTTTCAGGATTGATCGCGTATCCTGATTTGAAAATAGCATTATTTCAGGTTTTGAAGTATCTTGTTTATAATCATAAAATTTTAAGTAATCAAGTAATTTTTGATGGATTAAATTATCTGTAGAAAATATTCTTCCAAATGTTATGCTCTGATTTGAACCAGAGATTGATGGAGTAATTGCATCGAAATAAATATCAAATTTATTTTTGTTTGGTCTTATTAATTCTATTTCAATGGCAGGAGGAATTTCTCCTTTATGTAATGAATAAGTTATCATAAAATCATTTGGTGGAATATCAGAAGTGTAATTAATACGATATGAATGGGTAACGATAGTAACACCATTTTCATTTGTGGTAGATATTGTTACCTTTTTTTTGCTACTAGTAGCGTCATTATTATCAATAGAAGAAGAAGAAGAAAGAATCAGATGTTCTGGTATATTTCTTCCGAAAATCCCAAAAAAATCACTCCATATAGGGGATGCAAGCCTAGGATTATCAATCCAATAATTGGGATTATTCCATTCTTTAAGAGATGTAAAAGGGATACCAAAGAAAGCATAGAGGGTCATCAATATCAAGATTAAAAGAATAACTACTCCTGTGATACCGCTTTTACTTCTAATAAATTCAGATAACAAAGTTAAATTGTTATTTATATTTTCAGTATCTTTATCACCCTTGTTATTGTTAAGTATTAAATTCTTTTTAGATATAGCAAATTCTATATTTTTGGCATTAGAATCGGAATTTTTGCTATTGTTAGTTTCATTTTTTGAGTGGATATGATCGTTACTGTTATTGTTATCAGCTTTTTTATCACTCATTTATTTTCACCCTAGGATCAACATATGCATAAATAAGATCTATCAAAAAAACTGTTACAAGAAATATCAATGTAGAGACATAAGTAAGACCTATAATAATAGGAATGTCCATCAATCCAATTGCATCAAAATATAATTTTCCCATTCCTGGCCAATCAAAGACTACTTCAACAGTAAAAGCTCCACCAAAGGATCCAGCTAGACCTAGTGCTATCATTGTAACTATAGGAGGAGCAGCATTTTTAAGGGCATGCGAATAGAGTATTTTCTTTTTAGGAATACCCATTGCAAATTTTGCTTTAATAAAGTCTTCTTGTAATATTGTAGAAACTATATGTCTAACAATATATGCAACAGATCCAAATCCAAGAATTACCATTGTAATCAATGGAAGGATCATATGATAGAGCAAATCAAAAAAATATAAGGGATTATCTGGAGGAGTTAATGGTGTTGAACGGGCTGGGAATATATTTAGCGAGAAGGCGAAAATAAATATCATTATCATTCCGAACCACCATATTGGAGTGCTATTACCGAAAATAGCATAGATTGAATTGATTCTATCAAGTTTGGATTCAGTACGACTAGCCAAAAAAACTCCCAAATAAACGCCTATTAACGCAATAACCATTGTTGATGTTGTAAAAAGTAAAAGAGTTTTAGGAATTTTTTCAATTATTATATCTTTTACAGATGATGATCCTGAATCACTTACAAAGAAATTCGATTTCCCAAGATCTAACACCATAACTTTGAGTAAAGTATTAAAAAATCGATTTGGGGAATACCATGGTTCTTCTAACCCTAAGTTTTTAATCTGCAATTGAATCTGTTGGTCGAGATATCTTTGGCGTTCAGTAATATCCTTAAACTCAATTTTTTGATTACTTAAACTATCAATAATACTATATTTCACAGAATCCTTAATTACATTATCCATTGTTGGCCCCAGAAGGGAGATAGTTAGAACGAGAATTGAAAATAAGACTATAAACATATTGATGATTCTTTTAAATAAAAAAAACAAGAATCCTGATGTCATTTATATCTAGAATAATAATATCAATAATATTAATAGTATTGTCTATTAATTATTTAGCTTGTACATAGTTTTGTG
>JBIOXM010000031.1:0-3222 GCA_044869655.1 Nitrososphaeraceae archaeon
CATCTCAATATACTCTTCTTCAGATGGAAAATTATCCACTTCTGTGAATTGAACATCCTTTGCTTGACCCTCACATATATCGACACATGCTAAGGAAAGTCTTTTAATCATGCTTAATAAAGAACTATCCTTAATAGAAATAGCGTTGTTTGTAGAAAGAATTTGAAAGGCTTTAGAGAAAAGAATATCACCAGATAAAATGGCAAGGGGCAATCCAAAGGATTTATGGACTGTTGGTATTCCGTGTCTAAGATCATCATTATCCATTATATCATCATGTACTAAAGAGAAATTATGAATAAATTCTACAGCGCAAGCTGCAGGTAATGCATCTTGTTGATTTCCTCCAAACATTTCACATGACTTTATAACCATTAAAGGCCTAAGACGTTTTCCACCACTTTTTAAATAATGAGTGGATGCTTGATATAATTCTAAAGGCTTACCTGATAAAAAAGATAAAAGATGATTATTAACTTTGTCGATGTAATGTTCAACTTTTATTTTGGTGGTATCTTTCATTGTTAATAACCATGTCTGCTAATTCACCAGTTAATATAAGTCTTGATTTAGCTAACTCTTTAATATTGGAGGACCCTGTAAGAAACATGGACCCTCTTAATTCATAAATTAAACGTTGAGAAAAGGTAAACAAAGCTTCTTTTGATTCAGAAGCAGCCTTAAGAAAAGGATATGCCATAGCACTCATATTGGCTCCTAGTGCAATGCATTTTGCGATTTCTAGTCCATTTCTAATTCCTCCAGATGCAATTAATGGTAAATCTACAGCATTTCTAACCTCTATTAAACTTAAAGCAGTCGGTATTCCCCAATCCCAAAATAATTCACCAAGATGTTCTTTAATATCATTCTTTATTTTAGTCGCTCTAATTTTTTCGATTCCTGCCCAGCTGGTACCTCCTGATCCAGCAATATTGATACAATTGATATTTGCTTTTTCCAATTTTAAAGCAACTTCTTGCGAAATACCTGCTCCAACTTCTTTAACTATTATTGGAATGCTTATACTTTCTTTTATTTTGGATATTTTTTGCAAAACACCCTTATATTTTGGTTCTCCTTCTGGTTGTATTAATTCCTGTAATGGATTAAGATGAATGACCAAAGCGTTAGCATCTATCATTGCAATAATTTTTTCAATCATACTAATATCTAATCCTTCTGCAAGTTGGGCACCACCAATATTAGCTATTAAAAAGGCGGAAGGTGCATTCTTTCTAGCTACAGAATACGTTTCTGCTAAAGAAGTACTTTTTAGACCTGCTCTTTGACTTCCTACACCCATTCCAAATGCAAAAGTTTCAGCTAACTGTCCTAAACGAGAATTAATTTTTAAGGCCTCTGGGGTTCCTCCTGTCATAGAATCGATTAAAATTGGAGCACCAAACTTATGATTTAAGAATTCAGTAGTTACATTTATTTCATCAAAATCTATCTCAGGTAATGCGTTATGAATAAGTTTTACATATTCCAAATGATTAGATACCAATCTAGATTGAACATTATTTGAAAGAGGAATGTCAATTCCGTCTCTTTTTCTATTCATTATCAAGTCAATTTCAGAATTCTTGGACCCGGACATATGATATGTCTTTATCGCTTACCCTTAAAAATAGTACCTTTAAAATTTTTATCTTCCACTACTTTTTGAATCTGTAGAGGGTTTAACCCATTTATAAAAATAACATCTTTTCCGGTTTTAGCAATCTTTGTGGCCTCCTCTACTTTTCTTTTGATTCCACCAGTTACATCATCTATATTCAGATTGTCAGTTAAATTGATTATCATTTTTTGGTTTTTTTTATAGGTTTTATTATTTTCAATTTTTATCTCTTTAATAATTTTTTTATCTATTAAATTGTTATATAGACCATCTACGTTAATTGCGAAAATGATTTTGGAAGGATTTAAAATTGTTGATAATATGGTCATTATAAAATCCCCAGACATTATAGAATATTTGTTATTTTTTATATATACAGCATCTCCATATGTGACTGGCATTATATTATTTTCTGTCATTTTTTTTAATTCGAAGATTTTGTTACTATTTGGATGACCATTTAACAAAAGTGAAGAAGGAGATATGCCATAGGGATTTAATCTGTGTTGTTCTAAGGCACCAACTATTATATTGTTGAGGGTTACCATAGATGAATGAACAATAGAGATTCCATGAGGATCATAAGTTTGTAATTTTGTATGCATATCAAATTTTACTGACCAATAATGTCCATATGAGCCTCCTCCATGGACTATTATTATGGGAATTTCTAATCTACCTAAAATTTTAGAGATATTGTTAATAGCTGAATAGTTTGCAGACAATGGCTTATCTTTAAATGTAATAACTGATCCACCAAGTTTTATTAGAATGAGTCGAGATTTCAATTATACTTTAAAAATTACTAGAGTTAATATTAACTTTCAATCCTTCATTCTCTATAAATACAGGAAAACATTCATATCCTTTTTTCGTCATCCTATTTAAGAAATAATCTTTATCCTGAGATGGAATTAAGGCTAATACACAGCCTCCACCACCTGCCCCTGTCAATTTTGATCCATACGCTCCATATTCTCGACTCAAATTGATTATATTGTTTATTTCAGTTGTTGAGACACCAATTCGCTCTAAAATAATTTGATTTTCATTCATTAATTTACCAATATGTAGACAATTCCCCTCTTCTAATGCTTTTATTGCCTTATCACATATTTTTGAAACTTTATTTGATAAATTCCTAAATTCACATAAATTATTTTCGCGAAAACTCTTTACTATGGATACTAATTTTCCTGTAGAATGTTTCAACCCTGTGTTTATAATAATAAAAGAAAGCTCTTTGCTCAATGTAAGTGATCTCATATTGGTATTTCTTTGATAATACAATAATCCCCCATAAGTCGATACAACACAATCTGCTCCTGAAGAATTTTTATGAATAATCCTTTCCGTTTCAATTGCTAGATTTAAGATTTCATTTTTATTAGTACCCTTAGTACAAAGCCCTAATATAGCCGCTACTCCAGCAACACTTAAAGCTGCAGAAGATCCTAAGCCTACACCGTGTGGTATATCTGAATAGATTTTAATAGTTAATCCATAAGTTCCTGTATTCTGAGATAATATTTTTCTAATTAAATAAATAAGTGGATAAAAAAAATCATTTGTAATAAAATGATTGTTCTTTTCTAATA
>JBIOXM010000032.1:0-5538 GCA_044869655.1 Nitrososphaeraceae archaeon
ACCACCTCTGAATTGACGTTGAGAAATATATTGAAATCTAAAAAAATTCCATTTTATTACAATAAAGTTATTTGGTATACAAGTTGCGATTGTTTTACACCTGATTTAATAATTGGAAAAAACCTTATTATCGAAGTAGACGGCAAGGTCCATGATAAAGAGCATAGAAAAACATTAGATAGGATACGTCAGAGAGCATTAGAAAATATGGGTTATACTGTACATAGAGTAAAAAATGAAGAAATTCGTGATAAACCAGATGATGTAGCAAAGGAAATTAATGAAATTTATACTATATTATCTGATACTAAAGATAAAAAGAAAGCTATTATAACAGAATTAAAAAAACCTCTTTATTTTGAATCCATTCCAAAAGTTATACAATTCAATTTAGACTCATGGGCTAGATCGTTAAACGAAGAACTAAACAACGAAACTTGGTCAGTTGATTTTTTTAGAAAATCATTATCAAGATTTCATCCTGAATTAGTTAAAAATCAGTGTGCAATTGAAAGATTAATTTTATTGTTACATGGACTTAATCTTCGAAAAACACAAGACGGTAGTAAATTAGATTTTGAATATTCATTAAATTTCTTTAAAAAGAGTTTAAATTTATTGGAAGAAATATTCCCGGAAAATGGTAATATGGCTGCTATACATTTAAAAAATATGTTCAATGAAACTTCTCCAGGTTTTTTCAAAAACTTAATCTTTAGAGGTGGCCCAAACATAAATCCAGGAATAGTTTCAATCACAAATAAAGATTCTTTGAATTATCATATAGATAGTTTCAACAAAAATTTTACAGAATTAGGAATAACCGTAGAATATTCAGACATTATACAAGAATGTAAAGCTACACTACGAAAGTTAAATGGAAAGGAAAAAATAGATTTTACTTGGCTTATAGAATTGATGGTTACTAATTAAATTTATTATTTATTTAATAATAGATAATTTTATTGCATTACTGCCATTTTCCAAGCTATGTTCTGATACATTCCCAAAATATTACAAGAAATCACAAGATTCAAAAATCTGTCAAGTCAAGTTAATAGTATGAGTTATAATAAACTCAACCCTGAAGAAGAACGAGTTATTATAGGTAAAGCAACTGAACCTCCTTTTACTGGTGAGTATGACAATTTTTATGAAGATGGAACATTTATCTGTCGTAGGTGTAACATGCCTCTTTTTTCATCAAAAAGCAAATTTGATTCCGGGTGTGGATGGCCCAGCTTTGATGAATATTTCCCCAATGCAATAAAGCATGTTCCTGACCCTGATGGAATAAGGACAGAAATTGAATGTGCAAATTGCAATGCGCATTTAGGACATGAATTCCTTGGAGAGCAGTTGACAGACAAGAATACACGCGAATGTGTCAATTCATTATCTATTCGTTTTATCCCAAAGGACCAGGAGTTACCAAATAAATGAATAATAATAACAATAATAAAACTGAAATAGCAACACTTGCTAATGGCTGTTTCTGGTGTACAGAAGCAATCTTCAAAAAAATTAAAGGTGTTAAATATATTCTACCTGGATACGCTGGAGGAACATTAAAGAATCCTTCTTATGAGCAAGTATGCACTGGTAAATCTGGTCATGCAGAATCAATTCAAATAGAATTTGACCCCAAAGTTATACCTTTTGAAAAAATCCTTGATATTTTCTGGCATACTCACGATCCGACAACGCTCAATAGACAAGGTAATGATATTGGTACTCAATATCGATCCGCAATTTTTTATCATAATGAAAAACAAAAGGAGATTGCAGAGAAATCAAAAAGAGATCTAGAAAAAGAAGATGTTTACAAAGATCCAATTGTTACAGAAATAACTCCTTTTAAAAATTTTTATACTGCTGAGAATTATCATAAAGATTATTATGAAAAACATAAAGATGATCCATATTGTAATTTTGTTATTGACCCCAAACTACATAAACTACTTCAAAAATATAGAAATGAAGTAAAAGAAGAATATAAGTAGTTTTTTTATTAATGACTAAAATATTATTCTATAAATACTTAAATATAAAATAATATTATAAATCACTTCAATTAAATTCACCTTAATACTATGGTTATTTCAATTTCGATTATAGTGCCCGACTTAATTGCCTTTGAATTATCATTATTATATATAGTCTAAAAACACAATATCAATAATAGATGTAAGGTAAAAAAGAACTTCAATTGGTGCTATACGAATTAGATCTTTAGGAATACGAAATGTAATTGAGAACTGATTGCTGAATTTAATAATTAATTTTTAATATATGTGGACGTATTATAACCTAAATTCTTGAGATCATTAAGGAAATTCCATTCTTTTTTTATGTCAGGACCGTTTTTTGCAATACAATATAGTGCTCGTGTAATCTTATTTTTATCTTTTACAAATGAAGTAGGAACATGCATTGCTATTAAGAATCCCTTGGTTGCAAACATCTTTTTCCAATCCTCAGGATATGGTAAATGTACAGGAGTAAAATCTAGTGGAATCAATTCATGAGGTGATTTATTTTCACGGTTCTTATCCTTCCAAAGATATCCTATATATCCAGGACTTGATTCAAAAGGATCTTTACTTTTTGGTTTAATTACATTTTCTATAACTGCAGGATCATATGTTCTTCCAACTATTATAAAGGAAGTTCCTCCGTATCTCTTAATTGATTTTGATTTTTGTTCAATTTCTCTTGAATTTAAATTTTTTTTTCTAAAAAAGCCAATCAAATGTACTTGTAGAATAGTTTTTTCAGAATTATATCCAAATAATTTTAAAAATTGTTCAATCTCGTTTCTTCTATTAGATGGAACTTGAAGGGATACAATTGGTTGTTTTGATATATCTGATATGGGCGATTGTAACACTCTTTGTTGCATCTTCCTTTTTCGATGTCTTATGGGATTATTATTATCCTGATGATCAACCATACTATTATTTTGTTTTCTTGATTAATAACAGATATACAAATTAAAAAATAATACCTTCTTTTCTAAATGAATTTTAATGATATTATAGTAGCAGTTATTGCGTCAGTTATCCCTCAGACCACCAGTAGTCCCATCCTAGTGTTTCATAGTCTAAATATACTTTCGAACTTTACATAATCTATTTATCTCAGGGATATGACCACTTTAAACTATCCACTTATTAGATTATTTTTTAATAAAATTTAAATTCTCGACCAATACATGATTAGGAATAATTATTCTTATTGTGTGTATTGTTATAACTTTGGTTAAAATTGTTATATTGTATGATTACTAATATTATGTACAATAGGCCTAATATAAAGCCGTTGTACTCTAGTCGTAGCCCTACTTAATTGTAGTATTGGACTTCAGATCTTCTACTGCAATTGTAAGGTTATGGCTATTAATTACCTTAAATTATCATGTATTATATGGTATATTTTGAAGATACTACTAAAGCAAGAAGTCAAGATTTTTCACAATAATCTTCTCTTATTATTATCTCTTACTTTACAGATGACTATAACTTATATTTTTATAAATATTTTTAATTAATGTATATAAAATTACCTATTTCTATTCTTTCACCAAAATTATTTAAATATAACTTATAGGATGAAGAATAGCATATAATACTAAAAATTATTGTACTGGCTTACTATCATAATAATGATTTAAAGTTCTCTATTATTGGTAAATTTATAGTATTTTTAATATTGTGATAATGAGAGGGAGAATAGACAAATGTCAATAATAACGCAAGTATTGCAATTATAATTAAGAATATAGCTATAAAAAAAAGTTATCGTAGTGATAAATTAAGATCGTAATAAGTATCTACGTTAAACAAAAATTTCAGATCTGCTATATAAAAAATAGTAGAGTAAATAGATAAAATCAATAGAATAATTCATATGAAAAATTATTAGTATTACTTAGTTTTTTATTTTTTAATAGATTATATATTAAATATTATATATTTATGGTTGATTGAAGCAAATGAATGCCTAAGGATATTAGATTAAAGAAAGTTAATATCTACAATTTGATAGCAACGGTGATAAAAAATACGATAAAAGAAAAAAATAGAAATTCAAACTATATATATTGATTTGTATAAAAAGAACAATTTTTCAGATATACCTTCGAAAGAACTTTATAAACCAAAATCTATTATAAACATATTTCAATTAATTAATTAATTAATTTTTATTATTTTGCTTCAGAGATAGCATGACCTGTAATATTAAAATTATATCCAACTCTTTTATACTTTATAAATTATTATTGAATACAGAAGGAGGGATGTAAGTCTCAAATACTGTATAGGTGTTAAGATGATGGATAAAATCGTTGTCTTGGCATCTATTTTTAGTAATAACAATAATCATAATTTTGAATGATAATTGCATATTGTATCAAGTAATAGACTATCTCTATAATCGAGTAGTTATCCATAAAAATAGGCTTTTATTTAAATTTCTTTGCAGAGAGAGTTTTTCTAGAAATATTTACTTTTTAAGATAATATAATAATCATATCTTCTTTCCTAATCTTGAGTTTTTCTTCCCATGATTTGAGTTATTAATTCTTATGTCTTTTAAAGTGAATCTGCATAATGTAAATTTAGAGAACTGGTAAGGTTAAATGTTATAAAATTCATTGATTCATAAATTTTAATTTAGAATTTATTACCATGTGAAATAGATTTTGATATACTTTCATTAACTACACTAATTAGTTTAAATATCGAAACACGTTTTTTAAGAAGATTAAATTTATAATTACATTTCAAGTCTCCAAACTCACTCATTATAATTACATTTAGTTTTGGATTTATTTCTAATATTTTTGTACCAAGAAATAATCCATTCATATCATGCATTTTGTCATCTGTAATTACTAATGAGTATTGATTCGGGTTTTCCTTGATGTGTTGATATGCCAAACAAGGATCAGTAAAACTAGCAACATCGTAACCGCTCATCTTTAAGGCCTCGCTATATAAATTAATTAGATCTGGATCATCATCAACTATAACGATAGACTTGGTAAACATTAATAAATAATTTAATAGAAAATCGTATTTAAGTTTCAATCATATTCTCATGATTATAAATATAAACTATGAATAGAGTAATGGACTATTGTTGATAAAGAAATTAATTACTGGCATCTATGATATGACTAATCTTTATATTTTTAAATAGAATAACCTAAAAATGAGAAATCTATAGAAGATTTTGACCTATGACAGACTTTGTCAATGATTAATCATTAGCTTGTGAAAAATAATTAAAACAATCAGCATATGCTTTCGGTAAATGATTTATCTAAAGGGAATTTTACAAATACCTTATATATATCACTAAGAATAGTTATCTGCATTTTACATACAACTTTCCCATGAGCTGAGAGTAAAAGATGATAATAATCAAAAACAAAATAAAAAAATGAGAATAATTTAAAATTTGACAATAATGTGATAAAGTTATTACAAATAGTAATATAATCAAAATTATTAATTTAAATGGTTATGAGTG
>JBIOXM010000033.1:0-4683 GCA_044869655.1 Nitrososphaeraceae archaeon
AAATTTCCTTTTCTTTCAAATAATTGCATTACGCATACTGTAAATCCTATATGTGCACAACTATCATCTTGACAATAAGTACAGAATGGAATACCATCATTAATTTTTATTTTTATATAAGAATGTAAGGTGTTATCATTTAAAATACATTCTTTATCTTTTTCATATCTTTTAAGTATAAAATGATTTTTATTAGATGTTTTATTTTCTGAATTTAGCCATTCCATAAAGGCAATTTCTCCATCCTCTAGATCAGAAATATGAATACGGTCATTTTCTTCTTTCTGGGATGCTACTATCTTTTTTGGATTTTTGTTTTTATTTTTGTCAAACATTTCAAAATCTTCTTTTACTATGTCTATGCCTTTCAATAGAATGCATTTAGATAATGATTTTAGTTATCAATAAAAGAAAATATAAACATTTGGGAAGTATTATAGATAATAAAAATTGGATAATAAATACAAATAAGTATATTGTATTCAACATTTGAAAAAGCATTATTACCTTTAAAAATGATAGCAAACAATTATAATATTTTATTTTATTTTTTTACAAATGTCTAATCCTAAAATATTTGATATAGATACATTTTTATCAAAAATTCCTACATCTCAATATTTTATTGATGTGATGAATACTTCAACTATGGAGATTGGGATAATAAATTTGAAGAAAGAACAAGAAGACACTCAACAACCTCATATTTCCGATGAAATTTATTACGTCGTAAGTGGCAACGGAACAATTGAGATAGATGGAATTAAAAAGGAAGTTAATTCAGGAAAAATAATTTATATCCCAAAAAGAATTCCTCACTCGTTTCATGCTAATAGTAATGAATTAGTTATTTTATACATACTAGCATAAAATATCTAATTAATTCACAATAAAAAAAGAAACTGTTATAGTCTAGTTGTTTAATTGTCAAAGCAAAATGCAAATGTAAAGATTCTGTAAAATACTACTAATTTAGTTATTTTTTTATAATATTAATTAAGCTTTTTATTATCAAATTTTCTTCTATAATAATAAAATCCGATATGATATCAAAAGCTGTAATAAACCATTTATAAAAGGAATTTACTTTTGCCGTTATAAAATCTTGGAGATAATTTGTGCAAGGGTTGTAATACCCCTCTCCTCGGTAATAATTATACAATGGTATTTAAATCTAGATATATGGAATGAAATAATAATAAAACACACTTTCGTAATTTCATAAATAAATTTATTCTTTTTCAAATGTCTCTATTCTTAAACTCTATATAGAAAGCACATAGAAATGCTTTCTATATACAGTAACCAGTTAATGAAAGATTTAATACATATATCCTTTGATAGGTAACATAAAAATAACGTAACAAAAATTTTTTTCTAGACATATTATGAGTAGGCTTATTTTTATTCTTAAATCTTTCCATTTGTATTACTCTTCTCCCTACTTTATATTCAAAAAAGCGCTGTCATTGCCGTTATTACTAGGCTATGGCTATATTTGTATTTTTGTTTATGATATATTTAATATTGAGTTTATTATTAATTGAGGAGCATGCTAAAATAATATGTTCTCAATTTCAAATTGCCATAGTCGAATAGTGATGACTGAATGGAATATTATATTTCGACTATGACAATTTATTGATGGGGCCAATAGTTGGTGGGAGATATTTTTGATGTTACTGGTAATAGGTTATAGTGATTCTTGTATTTATTATTATTTGTAAACGTAACTTGAGATTTTAATCAAAAAAATGTGCATTTTATATTGGAAATATTTAATTTCATTCAGAGATTACAAATTATCTTTAACTTATATATACATACTAAGTTAATAGGATAATAGTAATAATTGCTAAATTAGAATACTTGAAACTGGTAACAAATGATGGAGAGAATAAGCAAGAAATTCACATTGATTTCTATAACAACATTAATACTTTTTGAAATAGTTATAATGAATATGATTATTGGAATTTTAAAAATTTAAATAATCTATTATATAATTAAATTAAATCTGTGGATCAACAATTCTTTCACTTACAATCTCTTCCGTTATAGTTTGTGTTTGGGTTACAGGTTTTTTCTTTACTACTATTTCCTCTTTAACATAGGGAGTTCTTGAAACTTCTACCTTTTCTCTCTTTAAAGAGATTCTTATGTTAGTTTTATTTTCTGCTGGTTTCAATAATTCATTTTCTTTATTAGAATTACTATTATTAAATGAGAATGATGATGACTGATCATTGGTAACTGGTCTTAATTCTAAGGAATTTCATTAAATTGTGATACCATATTAATGAAATCCCTATAAAGGATATAATAATTGCTTCTATTGTAGTGTTATATTTTTATATATGTTATAAATTGGTGCCTTCTTACGTATGAACATATAATCTACTTAAGTTATATTTTATACTATACTATTAGAATGCAATTACCAAATTCACAGTCTGATGCGAATAATGATAATCCTAGAATAAAGGAAAAAAATAATGATCATAAAGAGGAAAGAAACCCCTTGATAGTGTCTCCAACACAATCTGAAAAAATCAGAATAATAGTCAAACCACCTACCTTAAAAGACAAAGAATCGTTGATAACCAAAGTAGAGGAGGCATTTGAATCAGTTAAGGAGACAACAAGTAATATTCTTAACAAAGCAATAAAAGTAGAAGAACAAGATATCACTTCCTTCAAAACGTTTTCAGAAAAAATTTCTCAAATTCAACAACAAGAATCTAATGAAGAGGCATTTGTCATTCCTGTAATAGCCGAAGATTATTCCGTTTCTAAAAAGACTCTTTCTGAAGATATTAACATTGAAAAAAGATGGATAGAACATGACGAGATAAAAATACCAGTTAGATATGAAAAAGTTTTTGTAAATGATAAAGAAATTGATGTTTATGCAAAGCAAGGGGCTATTTCTCAAATCAAAGAAAAAATTTCAGATTTAGTTCAGTCGAATAAGAAAAATGAAACTCAGGAGGAAAAAGAGAATACTAAAAATCAAAATGCCAATAAAGAAACTGAAAACAAAAAAAGAGGAATGGTAGAAGAAGAACTACCATTAAAGGGAGAAGTTGTCCCACTTTTTGATAACACGCAGAACGAAGACAATAGTATCAATAGTAATAGTAATAATATCAAAGAGTTAACAAAAAATGAACGCCAAGTATTGATTCCACTCTATGCAGAGGAAATTACTATATCCAAAAACTGGTAAAAGTTGGAGAAATTTTGTTAAGCAAGAGAAGAGTTATAGAAGAGGAAAATGTAAACGTAGTTACTACAAAAGAACGAATAAGTGTTGAACACCCCGATGGTAAAAAAGAGAAACTAACAGCTTATTGAAAAATCCCATTTTTGATTTTTTATATGACAGTTAATTTTTATATATTTAATTAAATCAAATAAAATAAACATTTTTACTATAGAATTATTTATGATAAAGTTTTGATTTCACTAATGAAAATCGGCCAGAATAAGCCTCCTCCTCCTCTTCCTCCTCTACTTTTTTGGCTATCTAATATGTTATCTAGAAACCCTTCTCCTTCTTGTTGTTGGGCCTGTTGTTGTCTTCATCTTGTTTTTTCTCTTATCACCTTTACTGCTTCTTGATAAATCTGTTTTCCTTTTTCTCTATCATCATTACAATACTCTCGAGAAATTTGATCAATAACTTCTTCTTCAGATACATTTACCTGACTAGTAATGAATCTTAGCACCATCATTTAAAACGGAATTTGTAGTTTTATTATTAATTTGAATTGGATCCAATTATTATTACTATAGAACGGATAATATGTTATATTATCGTATTAGACAACTTAAAATTATATAAATTATAATCTACAAATTTAAATTTTAATAGAATAATAATAGTAATAGGAGAAAAAAATAGAATATGTCTATACTTTCAAAAACCCTTACATTACGAATTCCTTTTAATATAATTTACCGAGCTTTAAAGGATACACGATTAGAAAATTTTTTTCCTGAATTTTTTATAGGCGTAGAAAGAAAAGTTGTAATGGATAAAACAAATCAGGAGATTTGTTTTAATACCATAACTCAAGGAAAACAGATCGAAATTAGCGAGAAATTCAAATTTAAAATTACTAACAATAATGAAACAATTATCGAATATATTACAGAGACAAAAAGTATCGAAGAGAACAATATAATATTAGATTTAATAATAGAGACACATGTAGCTAATATTTTATATTCACTTTTGATGCTAGAGACTGGATATATTAATGGACTATTAAAAAAAAGTTAGCTAATTCAATATGATTATCAATAAAATCATTAAATGATGTGGATTAGCATTAGTCAGGCTTTTTCATAATGATGCATCATTATTTTTTTTAAGAAAAGAAAGAAAGAATTATCAGTAGATATATCTCAAAAACAAAACTCTTGAAAAGAATATTACAATATAAAGATAATATAGAAATAATTAAATTATAAAAAAAATTTATTTTAATATTTTTTCTATTTCATTTAGATTGATATTTATTTTCTGTATCATTTTTTGTATATCATCTATATCAGCTTTTCCTTGTATAAGATTGCGCAATTGTTCTCTTAAAAGTCCTTCAGTATTCTTCATAAGTGATTCATCATGTGTTGCTATTTCACCTTCTAAAAATTCAAAATTATCTAAATAAGCTT
>JBIOXM010000034.1:0-20540 GCA_044869655.1 Nitrososphaeraceae archaeon
TTGGAAGACAATATTCTTTTCATAAATTAAATATCAAGGATTATCTCTTGAAAATTCCAATACCAAATATGGATAAATATGATAATCAGATTTTTGTAATTTTATACTTTCCAACTAGAAGTAATAATGATAAAATACCTAGAGTTAATCAATTATTAATTAATACAATATACGGTATGGACATTTCTCTTCCCATATCTCAACTAACTACATTCCAATTCCTTGGACAATATACTTATTAGTAATATTAATATCAATTATAATTATGAGTATAATGAGTCTAATTTTCATACATTAGGATGAATAAATAGGAGAATTTAGTGGTTTATTCTCTATTTCTGCAAATATGTTGCCTCTTGAATTATTAAGGACAAAAATAACAAATAAAGGTCAAAGAATTACTCCTTTATTTTGTTTATCCTCTGCTGATAATCTTTTAATTGCCCAAAAACTAATAACAGAATTTGAATACTCATATAACAAAAAAGAGACAAAAGGAGATTTACAAAAAAGATTATTTTTTTATGAAAATAATTACAGTGATTTTAAGCTAATTAGAGGTCTCATTGTACTATTAGAAAGACAGTGTATTTTCAAAATTAATCAATTCTTTTCTTCAAACTATGAGAAGAACAAATTTTCTTCAACTCAACTACTAACTTCCTTTTCGTTACGTAAAATTTTATTTGAGGAATCTTCAAAGAGAGGATTACCTCTAGATCATACTAAAAGAGATAAAATTCTTCAGTATGTTGCTGCAAAACTAGGTACAAAAACTAATTATTTGGAAAAATTGATGTGGCTGGATCAAGATGAGTATTTAATTCTCGAAAGCTTTAATTCAATTGAACCTATACATTTACTAGGAATATATAATTTATCACTTTTGCAGACACTATTATTTAATTCTGTTAACTTTGAATTCACTATAAAAGGAGGGACAAATTGGAAACAAGTATTAAGAACAATCAAAAGATTTGGGCTAATGTATAACCTACAAAATACTCAAAAGAATTCGGACAACAAATTTCCTACAGAAATACAATATAATCAAATTGAACCAAATCTTGTGGATGGTGATGATTATAAATCATATTTCAATGACGACAATATAATCTGCTCAATAGATGGACCTTTGAGTATATTTAAATTAACTAATAAATATGGTATTTTAATAGCAAAAGTAATTCCTAAAATTATTTCGGCTTCTAAATGGAGTATTAAAGCATCAATAATTAAAAATACTCTTTCAGGAAGAAAGCTTTACGATTTGGATCTTTCTTCAGATAGCGAAGTACATTTCTTTGATTCTATTAACTATCAGTTTTATAATGATTACCTATTTGAAGACTCTAATAGCATTAATCGTAATTTTGATAGTGTTATTGAGACAAAATTTGCTATGCAATTTGAAAAACTTCATACTGGCTGGAAACTGGTAAGAGAACCTGATCCGCTAATATTGCCAAGTGGAAGAGCGTTCATAGCTGATTTTCTTTTTGAAAGATATGGCAAAAAAATATATTTTGAAATAATAGGATTTTGGACCCTGCAATATTTACAGAGAAAATTTAAAAAAATTTACGAAATCGCAAAATTTAGCGAAAATAAAAAGGATCTTTTAATAGCAATAAATGAAAATAATTTGGTTTCAGAAAGTGGTGAAATGAAAAAACTTTTATCAGATTCTATTTTAGATCAGAATAAAATTATAATATATAAAAAAGATTCAATCCCCATGAAAAAGATCCTTTTTTATCTTAAATCTATAGAGAGTAAAATGATGAATCAAAATCTTGAAACTCACAGATCTGCAATGACTGAATATATTATAGATCTCTTAAATAAAAATCAAGAAATAATTGATTTGGAAGCAATATCTAAAAATTATGGTGTTTCTATTAATTCTATATCTAATATTGTTTCGAACCTACCTACAAATAATCAAATTAAAAATTATGTAATACAAAATTCTTTATTAATTTCTGAGAGAAAATTAAATGAAATAAAAGATACAATTAGAAGTATTGATAATTTAATAAAAATACAACAGATTTTCAAAAATAATAATATTCCCATCCAATACACTATCGATATTCTAAGATATTTAGGATATGAAATTATCTGGAAGGGAATAGATCCATCAAATATTATAATAAAACGAAAAACATAGGATTATAATTTATATCCAATGTTAAAATTGGTTATAAAAATACTTAAACCATTGAAATATTTAAATTTATGATAAGATTTAATTAATAATACTGAGTGTGTATGTATGAATAATATTAAAAATGTTAAAATTAATGACAGTAATACCTGGTTACAAAATATTTCTGGAAACTGGCGCGATATAGAATGTCCTTGTGGAAGTTGTTATCATTTTAATGGAAGCCTTGAAGAATTATTCAATTGGGAAAATATACATTTAAGACATATGGCATCCGATTATGATAATCATGCAATGCTATCTTTTTATCCTGATGATATGGTTATATTTTATCATTCTAAAACTGGATATGTTATTGAAAGAAGGAAACATAAGGACTATGAACTGACTGAAATTAAAAACGCATGGATTCATGGAAAAATAACAATCACAGGTGCATAAATTCTCAAGGATATGCATAAGCTACATATAAACATAATACTGGTTGTTAGTTAAATATAATTAATAATTTACATAGGCAAAATAGTACCATACATATTCCTATTAAATTTTATGAATCCGATCAAATAAAATCGTTCAGTCATATCTTGTATTTAATATAAAGAACCACAACACCATGATAACAATTTATAATGATCAATATTATTACTTTTTAATTATTATCTTTGGAAATTTTTTTATAAAATCAGGATGCTTCTCATGTTGTACTCTTTTAATTTCAAGCTTAACTGTCTAATATACCAAAAAATTAGCTGTTATTATAAAAATATGGCATAAGATTGACTACTCTCTTACCTACATTCGTCAAATTTTCTACAGACTTTGAAATTGACTTAAGGGTTATTTAGAACAAAGAGAATAGCCCTTCATGTTTATATTAACAGACAAATTACTAAACAGTTAGAAAAATTTGTATTGAGAGATATCCATCTAACAGGTTTTAACACTTTATCATCTGATTTTTTTGTATTTTATTGAAAAAAGTTTAATTATAACGGTAACTAAATTGGCTATTTACTAATGTATTTTCATCTATATAGCTTTGTTAGTATTAACAAGGTTTGAAACTTGCAACAATAATTGTACTTACTATTTATTCTTATACAAATACTATATTATTTTTTTATGAATGAGAATAATTCTATCTTTGGAATTTAACTTATTAATTTAAGGACTAATCCCTATTTCTCTTGGAGGATAATTAGTTAAAATATTCATTATTACATATCCTATAAATATAATTGAAAACCCTGAAAAAACATAAGGAATAATTTCCTTTAAAACAAAAGCATTGCTAATATTTATTCTAAACAAGAAAGAAAGTCTATCAATAACTTTATTCTGCGATTCTGTTACTTTCTGAATTAATTTATATCTACTGAATTTCCAAAGTTTTAAAGAAGGTCTATTTATTTTTTCCCTTTGCATAATATTTATTGATCTTTATATATATAAGATTCTTTTAAATTTTTTGTTTATAATGTTATAAAATAATAAATTAATGTTTTTGAATAATTTTTCTATATATACACTGTTTACTTCCCAACCTTCTATTTTGAGTGTGCTATGGCATTTAATTGAATAAGTAAAACAGAATTGTATCAAATTATTAAATACTATAACATTGATTGATGTATTACAATATCACAAAATATAAGATTTTTCAACTTTATCATATCCCTTTATTATTTATAACATTTGTCAATAATTAATTGGGTAGGGATTTTAATATTTACTATTATATAAAATCTCCACAATTTTGCTATCTCAGGTGTATCCTTTAAATAATAAAGAGAATCTAATTTCCGTCATCTAACAATACTAATCAAAATGATCCATTGTCATCATTTCAAAACAAGAATTATGAATTGAATTGAATTGATAAATTAAATGAAATAGATTATATAAAATGTTTACAATAACTTAATAGATGTCAACTGAATCGCCAATATATAACCCAGAAGATGTGATTAAAAAAGAAGCAAGAGGAATAGAAGATGAGAGTGATCTTGGTGAAGTTCAAGAAGTTGGAACAGAATACATCCTAACTAAAAAAGGAACCATAGATGGTGATAAATTCTATATACCTAAAAATCTAGTGGAACGTTTTGATGGTCACATTGTCTGGTTTAAATTGACAGAAGAAGAATCACATCAATATAAAGAACATAAGACACATTTGATATAATATTTTTGTTAATTAATTATTTGGATTTTTTCAATCCCATCCAACCGATTAGATAATATAATTAATTTATCTGTTAAATTTGCAATAACTTCTTTTTCAGTTTATCTTTTTCTCTTAATACTTGCCGTGCAACTTTATCTATCTTGGTATATAAGTATGTTCCTTGTCTCTAATTGTAGAACATTTAGAAAAGTCAAATATGTATGTTCATTTTTTGTTGAATATCTTATTTTTTCACTTTTTTCTCCAATAGTTAATAGTTTAATCAGAATTAAAACAGGAGATATTGCTTCTATGACAATAAAATATTTCCAATTAATAATTAGTAAACCAGTCAAATCTTGAACTAGCAACAATACTAGAGATAATATGGATACCGGAGACGATTTGGTAATTTAATAAACTATAATTAAATCACCAAGGAATAATCATTCTAACTAATTAGTATTCTAGCATTTCTTAAATCTTTAAGAAACAAACAATTAATACTTTCATCAACATTATGACAGTATGAATTCATCAAAAATGCGGATTCGAACTGAGCATTAAAAGCCTCAGGTGGGATTTGAACCCACGACCTAAGGTTTACGAAACCTTCGCTCTACCGAGCTGAGCTACAGAGGCAGTATTAACAAAAGAAATTTATTTTTACTGATATATAATTTAGGTTCTAGTAACACAATTAAATCAAAACTTTCTATTCTTATCGTATGAAAATATCAATTTCTGGAGCGAGAGGTATTTATGGTAAGGATCTTGATTTTCATGAAATTTATAGATTATCTTCTCTTTTTGGATCTTATCTTAAACAATCTAAAAATAAAAAGATAAAATGTTTAGTTGCTTGTGATACTCGAGCTTCTGGTGAAATCATAAAACAAAGTGTAAAATCAAGTTTAATGGAACAGGATATTGATGTTTATGATTTAAGTATATCACCTACTCCAATAGTTTTTAGAGAGTCCAAAAAATTTGATGGATCCATAATTATAACAGCATCTCATAATCCTCTTGATTGGAATGGACTTAAATTCATAATTGATGGACGTGGGATATTTGAAAAAGAATTGAATGAATTATTATCAACTCCGACAATGTTTCCAATTATGTCTTATGGAGTTTCAAGGGGGTTCTTATCAAATTATGAAAATGATATATTGGAATTAATTCAAAAGTTAAAAGAAGTGAATTCATACAATAACAAACGAATTGGAATAGATGCAGGAGGTGGTGCTGCATGTGGATATGCTAATAAAATACTAAAGAATATTGGACATATTGTTTATGACGTTAATGGGAATAAAGGGATATTCTCTCGAGGCCCTGATCCTACAGTAGATGATTTATTACAACTGAAATCTATTGTAAAATCAAATGATCTTGATTATGGATTTGCATTTGATCTAGATGGAGATCGTTTAGTTGTTGTGAATAGGAATGGTGAAAAGTTAAATTCAGATATTACACTTTTATTGTGTATAGCAAATATGCTATATAATTTCCGGGCAAAAGAATTTGTAACAAGTATAGATACAAGCGTATCTATTCAAAATTTTGTTAAAAGCCATGGATATTATTTAACTTATTCTAAGGTAGGTGAAGCAAATGTTGTCCAAAAAATGATAGAAAAGAATGCTAATGCAGGAGGTGAGGGAAGTAGTGCAGGATTCATTATGCCTACTTTTAACATGTGTAGAGATGCGATATTAGCTAGTGTTCTAATCAGTACAATTAATAAAAAGATATTAAAAGAATGTTTTGAAATATCTGATAATTATTCCCAGATTAGAACTAAAATTCAAATTGATTCTAAATTACAAAAAACTATTTTGGAAAAGTTATATGACGAATTTAAAAAAGATTCAACAGAAATTAATATGCTTGATGGGATTAAAATAATTATAGATGAGAATTCTTGGGTTTTATTTAGAATATCTAATACCGAACATGTTTTAAGAATATCAATAGAATCTACTAATAATAAAATTAATACTCTTTATAGAAATGTAAATGAAAGAATAATTAAATTACATGACCAAATTAAATGAGAAAGAAATTATAGATTTATTTTATTCTAATCTTTTAGAAAAAAATAAAATACCATTCCCAATAAGAGATGATGTATCAATATTATCTTTCAAACATAAAAAAAAAAATAAAGTAAGACCCTTCAATTCCTCTACTATAATTATAAAGTGTGATATGTTAGTAGAAAGTACCGACGTCGTTAAACAAATGAAAATATGGCAAATAGCAAGAAAAAGTATTGTTTCTGCTGTTAGCGATATGTCTGCAAAAGGAATAAAACCACCATATTTTTCGTTACTATCATTAGCAATTCCTAGCTCTTGGACAAAAAACAAAATAAAAAACTTAATTTTAGGATTCGAAAAAGCCTCTAAAGAATTTGGTATAGTTTATCTTGGAGGCGATACCAATGAATCAAAGGAATTAGTGATTGATTGTACTTTAATTGGTTTTTTGGATTCTACATCTTACAATATTCCTTTGAGAAATAATGCTAAAGCTGGAGATATTGTAATAATATCAGGCGAATTTGGTTATACATCGGCAGGATTAAAAATATTGCTTTCCAATGCAAAAGCAATAATACCTTCTTTTAAAAAAGAAGCTATATCACGTATTCTACTTCCAAAACCTAATCAAAAATTTGGAATATTATTGGGAAAGTATTTTTCATCATCAATTGATTCTAGTGATGGATTAGGGATCTCTCTTTATGAATTAGCCAAGCAAAGTAAAGTTGATTTTTATATTGATGATATTCCAGTTCCTAATGGTCTAATTGACTTTGCAAAAAATAATTCTCTAGATATTTATGATCTGATATTTAATGGTGGTGAAGAATACGAGATACTAGCTACGATCAATCCTTCGAATTTGCAAAAAGTAAATTTTCTTGCAAAGAAATTTCATTTACCAATGTTTGTAATAGGAAAAGCAATGATTGGAAGTGGGAATGTATTTATTAAATATAATAATAAATTTGAATCACTTCATGGAAGAAAAATTGAAAAACATAAAGATTATTTTCTATTAGAAAATAAAGGGTTTTTACATTTTTCATAATATATTAACAAAGTTTTAATATCCAAATTAAGTGAGCTATAAGATTATGTCTGAAACTGAAGATGTTACTCAGTATAAATGGGGTGTAGCTCATATTTTTAGCAGTTATAATAATACTTTAGTTCATATTACAGATATTAGTGGTGCTGAAACAATATCGTTTAGTTCTGGAGGTAGACATGTAACTGCAGATAGATATGAATCCTCACCTTATGCAGCAATGAAATCTGCATTATCTGCTGCAGATACAGCAAAATCTAAAGGAATAAATGCACTTCATATTAGAGTGCGCGCAGTTGGAGGAGTAGGACCTAGAATACCTGGTCCAGGAGCTCAAGCTGCAATAAGAGCATTAGCTAGAGCAGGTTTTAGGATCGGGAGAATCGATGATGTTACTCCAGTTCCTCACGATACAACCAGAAAACCTGGTGGCAGAAGAGGAAGAAGAGTTTAGCATTACACAACATTTTTTTATTTAATTTTAAGTTGAATATAACCAAGCTTTATAAAAAGTATTATTGTGAGAGAGATAATTATAATAATAAATTACCGATATTACTATTATTTTTTAATAATATAAAAATAAATTTAAAAAAATTAAAGTATTTTGATGAAATGTATTATTTATTTACATTATCTTTTATTTTCTTCTTCATCAATCTCTTTATTCTGCTTAAGTTTCTCTGCAAATGACATATATTTTCCATGTTCTTCAATCTTGATAGTAGTATTTATTTTAATATTCATTCCTATTGCGCGAAATAACGATAGTAATTCTCCTCCCGAAATTTTTCGGTTTATTTCTCCACTATTAATAAGTTCTATTATTCTATGTATTATTGCTCTAGTTTCTGATGGAAATTGAGATTCTGCTAAATTTAATACTTCATCTCCTCGATCATACAAATAGGATAGTAAGATCTCTTTTTCTGACGGCTCACGTTTTTTAATATCTTTTTTTATTATGTTTTCTTTTTTCTGTTTCATCATACGTTGCATTATTTCTTTCATTTTCTTAGCTTTAAGAATTTCAATATCTGGATCTTCTCCCATCTAACCTTTAATCACTCCTATTGGAACTAACTTTGCTACTTTAGTTGCAATCCCCAATTTATCTGATACATTCACTACTGCGTCTACATCTTTATAAGCTAAAGGTGTTTCCTCGACTATTCCATTTTTTGTTAATGCTTTTATATAGATCCCTTTCGAATCCAGTTCAGCTTTTACTTTTTCAACTGTAGAACTTCTTTTAGCTGCACCTCTTGACATAGTTCTTCCTGCTCCATGTGCAGTTGATCCAAAACTTAAATCAAGAGATTTTTTATTTCCTATTAATATCCAACTCGCTGTTCCCATCGATCCTGGTATAATTACAGGTTGACCAATTTGCCGATATTTCTCTGGCACCTGTTCCATACCTGCTGGAAAAGCTCTCGTGGCACCTTTTCTATGAATTACTAAATCTCTCATTCCTTCTCCATCAACCTTATGACGTTCTACTTTGGCTATATTATGGGCTACATCATAAACCAATTTCATCTCTAATCCTGATTCTGAACTCGAAAATATTTTTTCGAATGTTTTTCTAGTAAAATGAGTAATTATTTGCCTATTGGACCATGCAAAATTCAAAGCTGAATACATCGCTTTTCTATAATTTTCTCCTTCAATTGAATTATTTGGAATACATGCTAATTCTCTATCAATTAATTCAATATTATATTTTTTCAAAGATTTTTCAGAATAACGTAAATAATCACTACACACTTGGTGACCAAATCCTCTTGATCCGCAATGTATTAGTACTGTTATTTTACCTTTTTCTAATCCCATTACCCTTGCTGCATTTTCATCGAAAATTTCTTGGATTTGTTGAATTTCTAAAAAATGATTTCCTGAGCCTAAGCTCCCTAACTGAGGAGAACCTCTTTTTCTGGCGATATCAGACACACTTTCGGGATCAGCCCCGATCATTCGTCCTTTCTCTTCGCATACTTCAGAATCTTGTTTATACCCATAACCATGTTCAATAGCCCAGTCGACTCCTTCGATCAATAATTCATCTAATTCTGATCTAGTGAGTTTAATAGCTCCTTCACTACCTACGCCTGAGGGTATTGAATTAAATAATTCATTTACTAAATCTTTTAAATGAGATTTAACTTGATTTATGTTAAGATTTGATCGAAGTAATCTTACTCCACAGTTAATATCATATCCTACACCTCCCGGACTTATAACCCCTTCTTCCATATCAGTAGCTGCTACTCCTCCCACCGGAAAACCATACCCTTCATGACCATCTGGCAATACAACTACATGTTTTGTTACACCAGGGAGTGTTGAAACATTGACAGCTTGATCTAATGTTCTATCTTCGCTCATTTTTAAAATCAGGTTATCATCTGCATAAATCGTAACTGGTACATTCATTTTTTTAGAATCATCAACATTAATTTTAAACTCAAATTCGTTTAATTTTTCAATAGCATGATTTCCACGCTTGGTTATTATTTTATTCATATAGTTGGTTATTTTATTATTATTATAAGCCTTGCTTGACTATTAAGGAAATTTTAAAGCTTAAATAAATGATTCAAATCTTTTAATCGACTTTCTATATTCCCTTATTATTATTGTTCCAGCCTTTTCTATTTATTCATCAATTGCTATATATTAATATTTTTTAATAACTACAAACTTTATATGTTGTTATTGTTATTTCTGATAATCTATACAAATTGAAACAGTATATTTTGTTCCTATTGTATTTGTAAAATTAAATTTTTAATTTTTTCATCTTTAAATATTCCTAAAAATAATCATTTTGGCTAAACTATCAATTTTTGATTTCTAGTATATTATTTTATTATAAGAACAGCAAAATAATCACCATTCTAATCTACTATTCTTAGAATGATTCTTTGCATCTTATAATATAATAATTTTCTTTTGTATGAGTAAATTTTCTATTACGTTTCCAAGCCTTTTACGTATATTAATCCATCAAATTCAATAAAACTTCATTCATTCATTGTTATATACAATATAGAATGGAACTAACCTCATCGGATATTAATTACTCTTAGCATTTCAATACTCACTAATTTTGTGTTAATAAATTTTTTAATTCTTGTCTTATAAAAGAGATTTGATTCATTTTCTAAAAAAATGTACATAGATTAAAATATCATTTTTAAATTTTAATGTTTATTATATGAAATGTAATAATAGTTGTGTGTTTATATTATCTTCATTAACAATAAATAAATGAAATTGTAGAATGTTTACTGGTATAATAGAATCTCTCTGTGAAATAAAATCTATTGACAAGATAAAAAAAGATGATTCGAAGTATCCTGCTGAAATTAAATTTTCTATAGATATTGGGAATTTAAGTAAGGGTTTAAAGATTGGTCAAAGCATAGCAGTAAATGGAGTTTGTTTAACAATAACCAAATTAAATATTAATATTGCAGAATTTTCAGTAATTGGGGAAACAGTAAAAAAAACATGCCTGGATTCAATAAAGAAAGGTGAGAGGGTTAATATTGAAAGAAGTATGAGAGCATCAGGGCGATTTGATGGTCATTTTGTTCAAGGCCATGTAGATTGTACAGGCATTATATACGACAAAATAGTTTTTCCTACAGAAACAAAACTTATTATCAAAATCTCTAAAGAACTAAAAGAATCTTTTCAATATATAGTCCAAAAAGGTTCAATTACAATTGATGGAATTAGCTTAACCGTTGTAGATATTGACAACAACAACAACTTATTATCCATATCTTTAATTCCTCATACGTTAAACAGAACCACTTTGGGAATAAAATTAATTGGAGATAAAGTTAATATTGAATTTGATCTTATTGGGAAATATATTTCAAAACTTTTACCAAAAAATTAGTAATAACAAGTTTTGTAGTAAGATATATAATTACTGCAGTTTTTATAATGTATGTTTGTCAACTGTAAAAGACGCTATAAATGCTCTCAGTAGAGGAAAATTTGTTCTTATTCATGATGACGATAGTAGAGAAAATGAAACCGATATGATAATTGCTGCAGAAAATATAACACCACGTCATATAGCAACTATAAGAAATGATGCAGGTGGCCTATTGTGCCTAGCTATAGATGGTTATATTTCTACGAAGTTGGGATTATCATATATACATGATATTTTAAACTGTGTTTCTAATGATCATCCTTTATTTACCACTATGACAAATGGTCGTGCTCCATATGGAGACAAACCTTCATTCTCAATTTCTGTGAATCATAGAGATACCTATACCGGAATTACTGATTATGATCGTGCATTAACAATTTCTAGACTTGCATCAGTTTGTAAAAATATTGATAATGGTGGAGTATCAGAATTTATCAAGTGCTTTAGAACTCCAGGGCATGTTTCCCTATTGATCGCTGCAAAAGGTCTATTAAAAGAACGATTCGGTCATACAGAACTTGCTGTTTATCTGGCAAAGATTGCAGGTCTAACCCCAGCTGTTGTAATATGTGAAATGCTGGATTCTCATACTTTTAGATCTCTTTCTATTGATGAAGCATATAAATATGCAAAATTAAAAGATATTCCTTTATTAGAAGCCGATCAATTAAAGACATATTCGGTGATTTAAATTCACTTGGTCAAAATTCACTTAGCAATAGTTGTTTCTGAATTTAATCACGAAATTACTGATGTAATGTTAGAAGAAGCAAGAGTTCATGCATCAAAGTTAAACTCGAATGTTAGTCATATTTGTTATGTTCCTGGAACATTTGATATGCCTCTAATGATAAGTCATTTATTACAAAATAATATTATTGATGCTATAATTACTTTAGGAGCAGTTATAAAAGGTGATACAAATCACGATATAATAATTGCTGAAACTACAGCAAAATTGATATCTCATTTATCATTACAATATAAAAAACCAATTGCTCTAGGTATATCTGGACCCAACATGACTATTGAACAAGCATGGGATAGAGCAAAAATAGTTCCTATACGTGCAGTAAATGCAGCTGTAAATATGGTAACTAGAATAAAAAAATTAAATGAAGGCCAATATAGTCAAGATAAAACTACTATTATAATAAAATGAATATCCAGGTAACAATAATCAAAATAGAAGGTTATGGACCATGGACATTGGTGTTAGGTAGTGACAGAGAAGCAAAATTACAAATGCTTCAAGCCAAGATTTATCATGACTTGCAATATCTATTCTCCAAATATAATTGTCTAGTATTTTTTAATAGATTTGATGAATATTTTGTAATTACAAATACATTATCATTAGAAGATCATATATCAGTTATAGAAGAAATTTCTATTAAACATCCAAGCTTGTGTATATCTTTTACAATAGGAAATGGAAAGACTCCATTAGATGCAAATATCCAAGCTTATCAAGCAAGAAAAAATGAAAAATATCTTGTTAAAAAGTTTCAAATTTATGGTGAAATAAACAATTTTTTAGAAAATTCCTCTTTAAATGACAAAAAAGTAAAAATACTTCATATTGATATAAATGATTCATCAGGATTTGGAAATCGTCTATCTCCTTATGAAACTACTATTAAGGTAATGAAATCTTATGTCCTCCTTATGGATAAATTTCTCGAAAAAAATTCATTAACTTTTTTCCTAGGAGGAGATAATTTTATGATAATTGCTGCGGATCTATTAGAAAAAGACGAAATTTCTACTTTATTAAATAGTATTTCTTATGAATTGGATATTAAATTTAACTGCGGCATAGGATTTGGAAGAACTTCTAGAGACTCAGCCAAAAATGCCACAAAGGCGCTTGACCTCATTAGAAAATTGCGGAAAAAAGGACAAAACGTTCCTATCTATGAGATCAAATGACTGTTATCATTAGAAACATTAGTCTATTATATGGAAAAGACTTAGTTTACATAAATAAAGGATTTATATGTATTAATAAAAATGGAATAATAATAGATGTAGGAAGCGAAGACACATATTTTGATAAATACAAATTTACTGATACAAAACTTTATGACGGAACAGGATTTCTTGTTATACCTGGTTTTATAAATTCTCATACTCATATAGCAGATTCAATAGGAAAGGATATATCATTTAATTCTAATTTTAATGAATTAATTCATCCTGTTTATGGAATTAAAAGGAAAATATTGAAGAAAAGTAACAAAGAACATCTAAAATACTTTATACGAACTTCGGCTATTTCTATGATGATAAAAGGGACAATATCTTTTGTAGATTTTCGTGAAGGCGGTCCAGAAGGAATTGAATTATTAAAAGAGTCTATAGAGGATCTACCTATAAAATCAGTAATTTTAGGTAGAGTAGAAAAATATTTTGATTTAAAAGAAATATTGAAAATTAAAAAACAAAAAGAAAATATTGTTGATGAGAAATTAGATAAATTACAAAAACTATCTTTAGAATCTCTTTCAAAAGTATTAGAATTAAGTGATGGATTAGGATTAAGTGGGGCCAATGAAAATACAGATAATGCCCTTCAACAATATATACATAAAGTTATAGAATTCAATAAACATAATTATTTACATCATAAAAAAAAAATAATTGCTATTCATGCAGCTGAATCCAAAAGTACTCTCAAATTCTCAAAATTACTTACAGGAAAAACAGAAGTTGAGAGGATTATTAATTTTCTTAAACCAGATATACTAATCCATATGACTCATGCTACTTTGGAAGATCTTACTCTTGCCCTTCATAATAACATAGGCATAGTATTATGTCCAAGATCTAACGGAATCCTTGGAAATGGAATTCCTGATATTTTGACTATGATAAAATTAGGATTTAAGATATCCATAGGTACTGATAATATAATGATTAATTCTCCTGATCTTTTACGAGAACTGGATTATTTATGGAAAATAATTAAATCACATTCATCTAAATATTCTAATTATATTCACCCAAAAGAATTATTAAAAATGATTACTGTTAACCCGGGAGAAATATTTGATTTAAATTCTGGATCAATCGATATTGGAAAATATGCTGATATTTTATTTATTGATAAGTATCATATAGATTTACAACCAATTCATAATATCTATTCTTCTATTATTCATAGACTTTCTTATGGTGCTATAAAAGGTATCATGATCAATGGTAGGTTTATAAATGAAACTCCCCACTGATTTAAAAGTAATTATTAATTCTGCTATGACTTTAGATGGTAAAATCTCTTCTTATACTGGTAACTCACGCATCTCTTCTAGGAAAGATTTACTACGTGTTCATAAATTACGTTCTAACGTTGATGCAATTGTAGTGGGTATAAATACAGTTCTTATAGACAATCCTATGTTAACTGTAAGATTTGTAAGAAATAATAGAAGAAGTTGTCCTACTCGTATTATTATAGATAGTTACGGTAGAATACCATTAGATTCTAAAATTCTAAAAACGGCTGCTACAATTAAAACTATAATTGTTGTTACAAAACAGGCAAGTAAAGATACTATAGAAAAAATAAAGAAATTAGGAGCACATGTCATAATAGCTAGATCAAAGTTAATAAATTTAAAAAAACTTTTCAACATGTTATATAAAATGGGTTATAGAAAAATCCTTATTGAAGGAGGAGGAGAATTAAATTGGTCTTGTTTACATGATGGCATTGTAAATGAATTAATTATAACTATTGCACCAATAGTTCTAGGTGGAAGAAATGCTATTACTCTTGTTGAAGGAAGGGGATATTCTACACCAGCACAAGGGATAAAATTAAAACTTACTAAAATTATTCAAAATAAAAATGATAATGAAATAACGCTTTATTATAATAACTAAATATTAATTATTTTTCCGTAGATATTTCAGATAGTATTTGATCAATTTTATATCTCAATGCTTCTTTTGTATAGTTATTGTCTACCATAGCAAGGTTTTCATTACAAGTAGGGCATTTAAAAAAAGACTCTATAGCTATATCAAATTTTATTCTTTGACATTCATTATTTCCACAATGGTAAAATTCTGATGATTCTTCATATTCTAATCTTTTTTGTAATCTATCTAGAATTTTTTTTTTCTGATTATCTATGAAATTGTCAATTTGATCACTTTTTGCACGCCAACGATAAACAAACCAACCTTTTTTCTCATCTTTAACCCTAATGCCAGTAATTAACGCTTTTCCAAACATATCATATAATACTTTTCTAATCACATTAATTCTCATTCCTGTTGCACCCGCGATTTCTTCATCAGTTGCATCTTGAGTATTTAAAAGTGCTTGAGCAACCTTCTGGTATTCTTCTCCACCTATTAAATTGGATATTTTGGCAAAGGATTCTTCATTATCAATAGATGGCATAACAATAGTATATGTTGTGAGTCAGGTATTATATATTTACCGAAGTCACTACTTTATTTTTAAAATTAACTATAATTTATTAATAAATATGACAAAAGAAATTTGAGTTTATTTAATCATCTTAATATGTACCAAATATTAGGAAATTAATTTTTTCTGAAATTTCGAGTAGAAGATTTTTTATAGCTATAATTTTTTTTCTTACTGTTTTTATAATTATGTTTTGACCATTTATTAAAGGGCTTATTTTTGTTCAAATAATTGTGTTTTTTAAACCCTTTTTGAATTTTAGGTATTGGAATACCTATTTCCTCATTTAATTGGCGAACCTTATATTTAGTATATCTCAAAATCTTTTCAAAATCGGAAATTTTTTCAATCGCAACTAGAGAGATAGCCTTTCCATCAGAATTTGCTCTTGCAGTTCTACCAATTCTATGAAAATAGGTTATAGGATCCCTAGGGGTATCATAATTAATAACATATTTTATGGAAGGGATATCTATTCCTCTCGCTGCAATATCTGTAGCCACTAAAATTTGTTCTTGCTCATTTCTAAATTTATGCATTGCATAATTTCTTTGTCTTTGAGACAGATCTCCATGTAATGCAGTTACTTTTAATAGTTCTTTTTTTCTTAAGTTCATAGCTAGTTCCTCAGCCTTCTGTTTTGTAGAAGTAAAAATCACGATCTGATTATTATTGCTCTGTTTAATTAAATAACACAAATGGTTGTATTTTTCTTTTTCATTTGTAATTAAATACATTTGTTCTATGGTTTTTAATGTAATATCATTTTGATCTACTGTAATATGAATTGGATTTTTCATAAATCTTTTACTAATTTCTATTATCTCTGGGAATATTGTTGCTGAAAAAAGACATAATTGTTTTTTATGCTTTACCTTTGATAATATATAATTGATATCTTCTATAAATCCCATATCTAACATTCGATCAGCTTCATCTAAAATTACAAAATCTATTGTATCCAAGTATATTGTTTTTTGTCCTATATGGTCAATCAATCTCCCAGGAGTAGCAACAATAATATGAATTCCTCTTTCCAGTCTAATAATTTGGTTTCTCATATTTTGTCCTCCGTAGATAGCAACTACTTTTGTTTCTGTATATTTTGCAAGTTTATTCATTTCCCTTGCTACTTGAATTGCTAATTCCCTTGTGGGAACTAATACTAAAGCTTGTACATTTCGTACGTTTTTCATTTTCATTAAAATAGGTAATGAATATGCGGCAGTTTTTCCAGTTCCAGTATGTGCTTGTCCAATTACATCGTTGCCCTCCAAGATAATAGGAATAGCTTTTTCTTGAATAGGAAAAGGTGTTGTATATCCACTTTCTTTTATAGCTAGTAATAGTTTTTTATTTAGTCCCAGCTCATCGAATAGTCTTGTCATTAAATTTCACTAGTTTAATAAATAATCTTTCATCTTATCTAATCTAAATCTTTTGTGAATTTGTAACAAATTATGATGATACTATTAAGAAATTAAACTTTTTTTAAAATAATAATACAATAAGAAGATAATACAAACACTAATACGACTGTTTTTGCGTTATTATGATGATATATTTAATGATGGCTGAAGACGAAGAACTAAAAGAAAAAAAGCTACGTGGCTCTGGAGGCTATATTATTGCCAGAATTTCGGATTTTGAACAAAAAAAAGGGAATCTTGGTGGGCCTGAATTATTTATAGCAGGAATTGGTCGATTATCAAAAGATCGAATTTTAAAATATTATTGCAATAAATGTGAGAAAGATTATCCAACCTCCCCAGATTTAAAGTATGAAAATCCAAATGAAGATGTGGGTGAAGGAGTTGTTTTAATTGAAAAAGGTGAATACAAATGCTCAGTTTGTAATGCAGTTCTTTCTCAATATCGTAAATTTAATAATGAAACCCCTTCTCCTAGTAAAACTAATTCTTTTGCTCAATCAACAAAGTCATCGGATGTTACTAAATCTGTAAATGATATTTCTGATTCATCACCTAAAAATAAAAGCGAATCTGAAAAATCTACACTAACCTCTAATACTTATGAAGAAAATACTTCTGATTCAATACAATCTGAGAGTATAGATACAAAATCTAGTAATATAACTATCGCTAAAGGAAAATACTTTCCTATTCAGTCAATTATTGGAATGCCAGTTTATGATCATGAAGCTATGCTAGTAGGAAATGTTCAAGAAATAGGACTTAGAAAATCGCTTAATGGTACAATACAAATTACATTAAAAATTGATAATCACGATAAGACATCTGAAACTAATGGCGATGAATTATATAATGAAATTACTTGGTCTAATATTTCTAAAATTGGAGATATTGTTTTAATAAGTAGGGAACAAAAGAAAATACAATCATCATCTAATACTTCTCCTATAGATAAAAAAATATGTATTACATGCCAATACCATAATGAATCAGATGCACTTTATTGTGAACAATGTGGTAAAAAACTAGAATAATATTTATTTTTATTTATTTCAACTTTATTATATCGTTTTATCTTTCTGGTTTTTTAAGCCTATTCGAACATCTACTGCTCTTACACCATTACCTTTTTCTAATACAAGTAAGGGATTCATATCGAATTCTTCAATTTCTGGAAAATCAGTAACTAATTGTGATAGTCGTTGAATACTTTCTACTATTCCATCTATATCTGATTCCTTTTCTCCTCTTGCTCCTTTTAATAGCTTAATGGTTTTTATAGATTCTACCATTTCTTTTGCTTGTTGTTCATCTATTGGAGCTATTCTAAATATTACATCTTTTAGAACTTCTACATATATTCCACCCAAACCAAACATTATTAACGGCCCAAATAATGGATCTCTTTTTGCACCTAAAATTGTCTCTTTTGAGGAACCTATCATTTCTTGAACTAAAACTCCTTTGATCTCTGCGTCTGATTTGTATTTTTTTACATTTAATAATATTTCATTATATGCTTTTATAGCTTCTTGTTGATTGTTAATTCCAATCTTAACACCTCCAGCATCAGATTTATGAATGATCTGTGGAGACACAATTTTCATAACTACGGGATAGCCTATTTCTTGGGCAGTTCTTGCCGCCTCTTCTTCATTTGTAGTCAGAAATTTTTTTGGAGTTGAAAATCCATATGCTTTTAATATTTCATAACCTTCTTCTTCAAGTAAATTCATTCTATTAGATTTTATCACATTCTCTAAAACATCTCGTGCTTTTGTCTTATCTACCTCAAACTTTTTTGGAGAAGTATCTTCTTTTTCAATCCATCTACGATGTCTAAACATTGCTTCTAAAGTTCTTATTGCTGGTTCTGCATACATAAAATGAGGAATTCCCCCATCTGATAGGATTTGTTTATTTTCTATTCCTTCTGCTAATCCCATTAAGGCCGCCAACATTGTTTTTCCAGAATCTTTGGATGTTTTGATTATTGTTTTTGCTAATTCATTATAATCTAATGTTGCTGAAGGTGTACACATAGTAACTACTGCGCTAACATTATCATTAGATAATACTTCATTTAGCACTTTTTCAAATCGATTAAAATCTGCATCTCCTACTATATCAACAGGGTTTCTAGATGAACCATGAGGAGGTATGACTTTGGCTATTTCCGATTCTGATTGAGAAATATCTGCCATTTTTAATCCATATTTTGAACAAGCATCAGTAGAAATTATGGCTGGTCCCCCTGCATTTGATACTATGACTACTCCACCATTTAAAGGAGGTATTGGTTGTTTCGCAAAAGCTGTAGACGTTTCAAATAATTCTTGCATGGTGTCTACTCTTATAACTCCTGATTGTTTAAATAAAGCATCGTATGTTTCATCAGATCCCATTAAAGCACCAGTATGTGACATAGCGGCTTTTGCTCCTTCAGGTGTTCTACCTGATTTTAATACAAGAATAGGTTTCTTTTTTTCTTTAGTTATTCTTTTAGCTATTTGCATAAATCTTTTTCCATCATGAATATCCTCTAGATACATAACAATTACTTTTGTATCATCATCTTCTGAAAGTAGTTCTAATATATCATTTTCATCCATATCTACTTTATTTCCCATACTAATTACTTTTGAAAAGCCTATTCCTTGAGCTATAGCATCTTCAACAGTAGCAGCGCATATAGCACCACTTTGTGATACTAGAGCTATTCCACCAACTTCTGGTGTAATTTTTAAAAACGTAGCATTCATCATGCTGCTTTGAGATAAGCTCATTATTCCTAAACAATTTGGACCAATTATTCTTGTTCCGTATTGTTTACCGATATCTCCAATTTGCTTCTCAAGTTGAGCTCCAGATTCATTAACCTCTTTAAATCCTGCTGAAACTATTATTACTCCTTTGATTTTCTTTTTTCCTATTTCTTCCATTATTTGAGGAACAATCTTGTTTGGAGTGGCTATTACTGCCAAGTCAATATCTTCTGATATATCTATAACACTTTTAAAAGCATTGATTCCAAATACAGTGGGATTAGATGGAGTAATGGGGTATATTTTTCCTTTATAACCATTAACGATATTTGAAAAGATAGCCTTTCCCACTCCGGGCTTTTCAGAAGCCCCGATTACAGCAATCGATTGTGGATTCAAGAAAATATTCTTCAAGTCAAAAGATAAGAATGATGATGAAGACGTCATTATTATCGTTTCACAAGGGCATGGTTATATGTATTCCTGTTATGA
>JBIOXM010000035.1:0-2947 GCA_044869655.1 Nitrososphaeraceae archaeon
CCTAGATCTTTTTCGTTTAACTCTCCCTTTGGAGCATGTGAGGAATGTAATGGTCTCGGAATGAAAATAGAGTTTGATCCCGTTCTAATAATCCCAGATAAAAAAAAAAGTATCTTAGAAGGAGCAATTAAACCTTGGCAAGGTAAATTTGCAACTTTTAGATCGTCCATGTTAAAATATGTTGGAAAAAAATTTGGATTTAATTTAAATACCCCTATAGAAAAAATGACCTCCGAACAAATAAATGTTATATTATATGGAACAAATCAAAATATTTACTATAAATATGAATCAAAATACTCTCAAAGCAAATGGGAATATGAAAGTAATTTTGAAGGAGTAATCCCCAATCTCCAACGAATCTATAATAGTACTGACTCTGAAAACAAAAGAGAAATGCTTGCACGATTTATGAACGAACATGTTTGTGATAAATGTTCTGGAAAGAGACTAAAGAAGGATTCCTTGTCTATAAAGATATCTGAAAAATCAATAATGGATGTAGGAGATTTACCTATTGATGAATGCTATAATTTTTTCAATAGGTTAAAGCTTGATGATACCCAAAAATATATTGCAAGAAATGTGTTAAAGGAAATTAAATCTAGATTAGAATTTTTAATGAATGTAGGATTAAATTATTTGACATTAAATAGATCTACCTCTTCACTTTCTGGAGGAGAGTCTCAAAGAATTAGACTTGCGACTCAAATTGGCTCAAACCTAACTGGTGTACTCTATGTTTTAGATGAACCAACAATAGGACTACATCAACGAGATAATGATAGACTAATTAAAACTTTAAAAAGACTCCGAGATTTAGGCAATTCTCTAATAATTGTTGAACATGATGAAGATGTAATAAGAAATTCTGATTGGATCATTGATATTGGCCCAGGAGCGGGAATACATGGAGGAAGAATAGTTGCTCAAGGAAATTTGAATGAAGTTATACAGAATGAAAATTCTTTAACAGGGAAGTATTTAAAGGGAGACAAAACCGCTACACTTTGTTCAAAAAAGAATCAAAGCACAAAGTTTCTTACTATACATGGTGCAAAAGAAAATAATCTAAAATCAATAGATGTTCATATTCCTATTGGATGCATGACAATAGTAACTGGAGTTTCGGGCTCGGGAAAATCCACGCTTATAAATGAAATTCTTTTTAAATCAATCGCTAGTTATTTTGGAACAAACGACATCCCTGGAAAACATGATTCCATAAGTGGTATTGATAATATTGATAAAGTTATAGAAATTGATCAATCTCCGATTGGCAGAACTCCTCGATCCAATGCGGCTACTTATGTTAATGCTTTTACTCCAATAAGAGAGATTTTTTCTAAAACTATAACTGCCAAAGAAATGGGTTATAATCCTGGACGATTTTCCTTTAATGTAAAAAGTGGAAGATGTGAGTCATGTGAAGGATGTGGAGTAAAGCGAATTGAAATGCAATTCTTACCCGATGTATATGTAAAATGTAATGAATGCTTAGGAAAGCGTTATAATTGTGAAACATTATTAGTAAAATACAAGAGTAAGAATATAGACGATATATTAAATTTAACAGTAGAAGAAGCTTTGACCTTTTTTCAAAATATTCCTATTATCTACAAAAAATTAAAAACTTTATTTGACGTAGGGTTGGGATATATTAAATTAGGTCAACCCGCTACCACGTTTTCTGGTGGAGAGGCCCAAAGGATAAAACTTGCTTCGGAACTTTCAAAAAGGGACACTGGAAGGACTTTATATATTTTGGATGAACCAACCACAGGGCTCCATTTTGAGGACGTAAAGAAGTTGCTCAAAATTTTAAATAGACTGACCAAATTGGGAAATACTGTTGTAGTCATTGAACATAATTTAGATGTTATTGCTAGTGCAGATTGGATAATTGATTTAGGACCAGAAGGAGGAAGCGATGGAGGACAATTAGTAATTGAGGGTCCACCTGAAAAAATAATAAATTATGATGACAAAAGTCATACAGCTAAATTTTTAAAAAAAAAGATATTAAATTCTAAGTTCATTGAAGTAAATAGTTAGTAAATTCGAAAATGATTTCACTTAATCTTAATAAAGATGAAAAAAAAATTCCGAGCAATCCAGGAATTTATTTAATGAAAGATAAAACAGGTAAAATAATTTATATAGGAAAAGCAAAAAATTTAAAAAATCGCATCACAAATTATTGCAGTCTGAATTCGGAAAGTAATTTGAAATATAAAGATAAAAATTTTTGGAAAACCCAATTATTAGTCAAGAAGGTAAATGATATAGAATATATCCTAACTGATAATGAAATTGAAGCATTCCTTCTTGAATCAAATTTGATTAAAAAGTATAGACCAATTTTTAATATTGAGTTAAAAGACCAACAAAGATACACTTATTTAAAAGTTACAGATGAAAAATTTCCAAGATTATTAGTTGCGAGAAGAAATAGGAATGGAGAGTTTCAAGGGATTCCCGGTAATATTTATGGTCCATTTGTTTATGGAAGTTCAAGATTTCTTTCTATAGGAATATTGAGAAAGATATTCAAGGTTAGAATATGTAATAGACTGCCCAGAAAGCCTTGTTTAGAGTACTTTATCCATAATTGTGATGCTCCATGTATAAATAAAATTAATGAATCGGAATATTTAAACAATATAAAAAAATTAAAAGAGATCCTAAGTGAAAAAAATGGACTTGAGAACTTCATTTCAAATTTAAAAATAGAAATGAATATTGAATCACAAAAACAAAATTATGAAAAAGCGAAAGAAATCCGTGACACAATAAAAACTATAGAAAGTTTATTAATTCATCAAAAAATGGAAATAAATAATAGAACTAACGAGGAATATATAGGTACAAAAATAGATATTTTATCAGGAGTTTCTCATATTCTTATTTTTAGAAGAATCAATGGAGTTATAAGTGACCAAAAAAA
>JBIOXM010000036.1:0-3319 GCA_044869655.1 Nitrososphaeraceae archaeon
AAAGACTGTATTGAAATACATGAATATACAGAAATACCAGTTCTTTTTGATGTATTACATCATTTATGTTTTGACAATATTTTGCCTCTAGATATTGCTTTACAAATATCTAATAATACTTGGAATCGTAATAAGGATGGTGTAATGATGATTGATTATAGTGACCAGGAACTTAATCAAAGAAAAGGAAAACATTCTCATACTTTAGATATAAAACAATTTAAGAAATTTATTATCTTCGTTTCTAATATGGATTTAGATATTATGTTAGAAATAAAAGACAAAGAAAAAAGTGCTAAAAAAGCAATTGAAGTAATAAACAAAATTAATAATGGTAATCAAAGACAATAGCTAATTTGAATTTATTTTGGTTAATAATTTATATTTAATTTCTTATTATTTTTAAATTTAATGTACTTTTATAAATACTTAATACATATTATTTGTCCACATCTAATATTGAGATATTTATAATTGAATTAAGCCTTTTTCTCAAAACTAGATAGAAGTTAATTTTATCGATTTTCTATAAAGGATATCTTCATTTACTTATTAAATAGATTGTAAATACAGTTAACTGATCATCTTATTTTGGTCTTTCCGCAATGAAATAAGATGACCATCTAATATTTCTACCAATATAACTAATACAAATGTAATGTTTGTAGATAAATTTTTACTGAAGCTTTATAAAAACTAATACTATATCAAACACCCATTGCAAAAATATGACCTTATAGTCATAGGAGCAGGCTCAGGATTAGACCTTGCTAATGCAGCTGCTCAAAAAGGGCTTACGGTAGCACTTATTGAAAAGGATAGAATGGGTGGCACCTGCTTAAATAGAGGATGTATACCATCCAAATTACTTATTCACAGTGCTGACGTTATACAAACTATTAAAAAGGCTAGTCTCTTTGGTATAAAGATTGAGGGTATCTCTATAGATTATCAAAAAATTGTAAGTAGGGTAAATAGAATCACTGATTTTGACTCGGAAGAAATAAAGAAGAGGTTACAACAGTCAAAAAATCCAATACTCTTTACAGGAAAATGTACTTTTATTGGACACAAAACAATTGCAATTGAAAAAATAGAAGAAAAGAGTAGTAGTAGTAGTAGGAATAATAGTAATAATAATAAAGGTAATAATGAACAAATTATAACTGCAGAAAAAATTGTAATTGCAGCAGGAACTAGGCCTCGTATTCCAAAGATAAAAGGACTTATCAATTCAGGGTCTATCACAAGTGATGACGCTCTTCGTCTTCAGAAACAGCCACGCATTCTTACATTTATTGGTGGAGGATATATAGCATGCGAACTTGCACATTTTTTTGGCAGCTTAGGAACTATTATCAATATAATAGAACGTAATGATTTTTTGATTCCTAAGGAAGATGAAGAAATATCTCATAAATTCACAGAGATTTTTGCTAAAAAATATAATTTGTATCTAGGATTTGAGACCAAATTGGTTTTATCAAAAAATCGTAGTAATAATGATAGTAATAGTAATGGTAAGAGATTCCATATAATAGCCGAAAATAAAGGCGGAAGAAAGGTAAAACTGGAATCCGACCAATTACTTGTCTCTGTAGGTAGAATTCCTAATACCGATTTACTAAACTTAGAGAAAACAGGAGTAAAGAAAAATGAAAAAGGTTTTGTACATGTCAATAAGTACCTTGAAACAACTGCAAAAGGAATCTTTGCATTAGGAGATATTGTAGGTCGTTATCAATTCAAACATAATGCAAATCTTGAAGCGCAATACGCCTATAATAATATTATATACCCCAATAGAAAACAATCTGTTAATTATACTGCTATGCCACATGCAATTTTTAGTTCACCACAAGTCGCAGGTACTGGTTATACAGAACAGGAATTAAAAAAGAAGAATATACCGTATAAAAAGTCTACCTATCCATATATTAGTACAGGAATGGGAAAAGCATTAGAAGATAAAGATGGTTTTGTAAAATTTATAGTTGATAAAAATAATAGAAAGATCCTTGGATGTCATATTATGGGTACTGATGCTTCTATATTAATTCACGAAGTATTGGCGGCAATGCGAATAGGCGATGGTACAATAGATAGCATCACTAAAACTATACACATACATCCTGCACTTTCAGAAGTGGTTATTAGAGCAGCAGAGAGAATTTGACCAAACGATAGTTAAATAAATGCAACTGGAAATATTGATAATAATATACTATTTATTACACTTAACGAAAAATAACATCTTTTATGAATTTTATACTAATATAAAATATATTGCTAATATAGTTATTAGTTCCTTTTTTTGCGACTTTCTTATATCCATCCTTTAGATAGTACAATTAGACCTTCAATCTTGAAATATGATGAGTTATATTCTATTGTGTGAATAATCTTAATTGTATTCATTAATAATAAGGTAAAAAAGAAGAAGAAGAATGAGAACATACAACAAATATTTTTCAAATTGTCATTTAGATAAATAGTTACTATACTAAGATTGAATATTTGATAAATATAAAAATTTACTACAATATTATTCTCAGAGTATTTACTTATATTGAAAACTATTGATTGAATAAATAAAAAAATAAAATAATAATTAATTTGTTTTTAATTATAATATAACTATTATAAAATCTATTAAACTCTTATATTTTATATTTTATAGTATTTCCCTAGCAATTTCCATTCTTCAGTAGGAAATCCGCAAGAAGTATGCTTCTTTCTACAGTCTTCAGAACATAAAAATGTGTAACAATTATTACACCTTAGTTTTACATATTGAGTGTATGATTCTACTTCTATAGGTTTATTATGTTTAGGATTATCACATAGTAGTTTCATTTCTTATTTCCTTATAATATATATGAAGAATTACAAAGATAAAAAGGAGGTTGTAACTGTTATTGTTTCTGGATATAAAAAATTTGTTGTCAAATAGGTTTATCATAGAAAATCAAGGAACTGTATGCACCAAATCAGTAAATTGTAGAATAATTTACAAATTTATCTGTTCTCTTGAAGATATAATAAACGATTTACTTTTATTATTTACCTATTAGATAAAAAATAAAAACTGTGACTAATATGGAAAAATATTACCTCTGTTAGGTTACTTCTGTTACTATTCTTAGAAACAATTTGATGCAATTTTCATTTTTTCAATAAGTTAGAATGATCATGAATTCAATTGGGCACTACCAAATAATACTGAAAATGGCTGACACCATATTAAAACATATTTATATTTATTAAAATCTGTATCTAAAGGTATTTGGTAGTTTTGATTGCCAATATTTGCTTTGAG
>JBIOXM010000037.1:0-2026 GCA_044869655.1 Nitrososphaeraceae archaeon
TTGTGAAAAATAAACTATTTATTAGTTCAAAAGATGGTTTATTATATTGTTTTAGTAATCAACAAAAAATGGATAACGAGAAATCTATTCTAAATGTACCAATCAGAAAATGCTTCTAAAACTACTACTACATATATAAAAATTCCTACTTATTGTGATGATTCTATCTCATTTCTTCTTCCTCTCTTTCTAAATAATCAAGAAGGATTTTCTAATCTTACCAAATGGACATATTTGTATGATAATTCTCCACTAGAAAAAACATTAGAAAAATACATTGACTATGAGAAGTTGACTCCTAATGGAGAGAGAAAATATTAAATATTACATGTCATTAGACACAACATTCTACCACTGCATACTATCATCATCATCATACCAACATATAAAATGTCTTTTCAACGGCAATCCTGTTCTTTTATAACAAAGAAAAAAAGGAAATAACAAGATCTACCTGGGTTATTAAACTCCATAAACTATAAAACAACTTTAATAAAGATTATTAATTTAAGTTACAATTTCGAAATAATGCAATGTAAAGTATCTGTTTATTTATACTTACAGAATAATAATTATGATTTGAAAGCAAAAAGATTTAAAACTGTTATGACAATGAAAGATAATTTGGAAACTAAAAAGTCAAAGAATTATGATAACAAAGATAATGAAAAGAAGGATATAGAAGATAATAACAATACTTCCTCTGGTCAATATACATTTGATTCATCCGACCCAAAAGAAATCATGACCGGAACAGGAGGAGGTGAAGACGATAAGAATACCTATCCTGATTCTGATAAATATATTGTCGAAGACATCAAGAAAGCTATTAAAAAGGAGAAGAGTGAATTTGGTGAAGAAGAAAGTTTTTCTAAAAAGATTCAAAACAATCAAATAATAAAGATGAATGAAGTAGTAGTTGAGTTGTTTATCTTACCATAACGAATGATTGACTAAAATATAGTAACAAAGATAAATTAAAATAATATAATTCCAAAACATTTTAGCCAAATCAGTTTCATAATCTAATTTATAAATATCATGATTACACTTGATCCAATAAATTAAATACAAGGATAAAATTAAATACAAGGATAAAATTAACAAAACAATTTTTTCATTATATAAAATACAAAATATAATTCAATTTAAAAAAGGCTGAGCACCTTTATCTATAATTATATTTATAGTAAGAACAAATTTAATAATATTTTATTTTTCTGAAATCTCTCCAAAAATATGAAGAGCACTTAAATTATTAATTTCTTTAGCTTTCATCAATTTCTCAAGAAATCCTAAAGCAATCTCCTTAGATTCGCTTTGTAATGTTCCAACAATCACAAAATTATAATATTTCTTATTACATTGACTCATTATAAATCTTTAAATTTTGTTATAGGTATATTTAAGATTTATCATTTAAATAACCCAAAAAAGAAATCATCGACTTTCTTATTTTGGTCTGTTGTGTTTACACTATTATTTTTATTATTAGTTATTTGGTTACTCTCTTTATTTACTGCTGCTGAAGTTGAATTTTTTTGTTGTGGTGATGTTATACTTTTAGTTTTTGCATCACTATTTTTTAAATTTTCACAATCATTTTCCGGAGTGTTATCTTTTTGTGTGATGTTAAAATCAGTTAATAAATCTGTTCCGTTCCCACAAATGAACGTGTCCATGCCTAGACCCCCTGTTAGAGTATCGTCATCTTGCCCGCCTACAAGTACATCATTACCCCTATCACCAAATAGTTTATCTTTTCCTTCTCCACCTTCTATACGATCATTTCCTGCTTTTCCTTTTAGGATATCTCTTCCTTCATTACCATAAATTAAATCATCTCCACTTCCACCGCTAACATCATCTCCTGCTTCTTTGCCATATATTGTATCATTGCCATCCAGTCCTTTAATAGTGTCTTTGTTTATCGTACCACTCATATTATCTGCATTGTTAGTTCCATTGATCTCTTCTGCCCATGCTAAATGAATAGTATTACGTTCTGGTTTTTCTTCGACAATTC
>JBIOXM010000038.1:0-6557 GCA_044869655.1 Nitrososphaeraceae archaeon
CGTCGTTGAATAGAGCACTCTCTTTCTCCAAGATGTAAAAGGTTTGAATTATCTGAGAGTATCTGTACTTCAATATGTCGAGGGTTTTCAATATATTTTTCAATATAAATTCTATCTGAACCAAAACTTAGTAGAGATTCATTTTTTGAAGACAAAAATGCTTGTTTTAACTCATCGATTGTTTTGACTACTCTTAATCCTCTTCCACCTCCTCCCTCTACGGCCTTTAATATTACTGGAAAACCTATATTTTCAGATAAAGCCAAAGCATCAATATCACTGGATACCTCTCTCCCCTCGATCACCGGAGCAACCTTTGAAGCTGTTTTTTTTGCTTTTACTTTGTCTCCTGCCAAGGCCATCGCTTCTGTTGAAGGACCTATAAAAGTAATTCCTTCTCTTTTGCAAATATTTACAAAATTCTCATTCTCTGAAAGAAATCCATAACCTGGATGAATTAAATTACAATCTAATTTTTTAGCTGCTTCAATAATTTTTGTAATATCAAGATAACTTTCCTGTGGAAGCCTACCTCCTATATTGATTGCATCTTTACAATGTTGTAGATGTAGGCAACTTCTATCTGCATCTGAATAAATGCCGCAAGGTATTAAATTTAGTTTTTTGCAAGTTTGGGCAATTCTTATTGCGATCTCTCCCCTATTGGCTATTAAAATTTTTTGCACTATGGAAATAGGAAATATTGAACTTAAATCCTTTTAGATTATCATAAAAATTTGAGAGAATAAGTGAAAATAGTTTAGATGATGATGATAATAATACTGATACTGATACTGTATCAAAATTGAATAAACAAATATTTTACATTAATTTAATGGTAAAAATTTAGTTGGTCTGACAATGAATGGAGTTTTGTTTGTAGACTAGTTGATTTAATAAAGTTTATTTACAAAAAAAATAAGATTGGTAAAATAATAAACACTGAGTTATAAAAAAATTCCTTTAAACATATACAAGACTTTATTTAAAAGAGGTCCTTTAACATTTCTTATGTCTAGCGATCAATTATTTTCAAAATTACTTGTTCCTATAGATGGTTCAGAACCATCTTTTCATGCAGCTCGAGTAGCTATTAACATTGCTAATAAATTTAATTCAGAAATTATCGTTCTTTTTGTGGTAGTATCTCCTTCTAAATCAGAGTATGCTAATCTAACAGGACTAGTAACACCTAAACAAATTGATATGATTATTAAAAATGCAAAAGAAGAATCAAAAAAGTGGTTTAATAGAATTGAAGATATAGTGAAGGAGAAGAATCCAAATATCAAACTATCTACGAAAGTCATACTAACAGGAATAGCTGTGTATGGTGAAATAATACATTATGCCCAAGAAGAAAATATTGATTTAATAGTAATCGGTACAAGAGGTAGATCAGGAATTAAAAGACTATTATTAGGTAGTACAGCGTCAGGGGTAGTAACATACGCAAATTGTCCAGTTTTAGTTACAAAATAGATTTTTAATTATTTTTCTTAAATTTTCACTATCTAAATTGTAACTACTTCGATATTACACATTAATATCTAAATAAACATTTGAAAATAGACTCTCAACTAATGATTTAGAAATGTTACATTTAATGTATCTAGGGTACAAAATATTAAGTAATATATAATATATCAAAATAATTAGTTCTCAAATTTATTATTAAAAGAAACATTTAGCATTACAATAACAATAAATAAATAAATAATATATTTGGAATATCAAATTTAATTCTATTCTACATATTTATTAACAGCTAAAATTTATACTGGGATATTTCCATGCTTTCTTTTAGGACCTTCTTCTCTTTTTCGATATATTGATTTAAGAGCAGAAATTAATCTTCTTCTGGTTTCTTTTGGTTCTATAACATCATCAATATATCCTTTTGAAGCCGCAATGTAAGGGTTTGAAAATTTTTTTCTATATTGTTCTACTAATTCTATTTTTTTTTCGTTAGGATTGAGAGAAGTCGAAATTTCTGTTTTGAATATTATATTACATGCTCCTTCAGGACCCATAACTGCTATTTCTGCGTTTGGCCACGCAAAATTATAGTCAGCTCCAATATGTTTACTATTCATTACATCATATGCTCCACCATACGCTTTTCTAATAATTACAGTGAGTTTGGCTACAGTGGCCTCTGAAAATGCATAAAGAAGTTTTGCCCCATGTCTAATAATGCCTCCCCACTCTTGATTAGTACCAGGTAAAAAACCAGGTACATCTACCAAGGCGATTAAAGGAATATTGAAACAATCACAAAATCTTACAAATCTAGTTGCCTTATCACAGGAATTGATATCTAAAACTCCTGCTAATACTTCGGGGTTATTTGCCACTATTCCTACTGAATTTCCATCGAGCCTTCCAAAACCTACAATTACATTTCTTGCCCAATATTTCTGAACTTCCAAAAAATCACCATTATCTAGAAATTTTTTAATGAGAGATTGCATATCATATGGTTTAATAGGACTGGATGGAAGAATATAATTCAGTTCCTCATTTTCTCTTGTAGGATTGTCTTTTGTATCTATTCGGGGTGGAGTTTCCAAGTTATTGGAGGGAATAAATGATAAAAGTTTATGTAATATTTTAAAGCAGTCTTGTTCATCTTCTGCTAAAAAATGTGCAACACCGCTCTTTTCATTATGAATTTGTGCACCACCTAAATCCTCGAAACTTACGTTTTCATTTGTTACCTCTTTAACTACCTCGGGTCCTGTGACAAACATAAATGATGATCTATTCATAATTATAAAATCTGTTATTGCGGGAGAATATACAGCTCCTCCGGCACAGGGACCCATAATAATAGAGATTTGTGGAACAACACCCGAAGCTTTTACGTTCCTATGAAAAATATCAGCGTATCCGCCAAGACTTGCTACTCCTTCTTGTATCCTAGCTCCACCTGAATCATTAATTCCTATTATGGGAACTCCTTGTTTTAATGCTAAATCCATAACTTTACATACTTTATGAGCAAATGACAAACTTAAAGACCCACCAAGTACTGTAAAATCATGAGAAAAAGCATAACTCAATCTACCATTAATTAAACCATATCCTGTAACAACTCCGTCTCCTAGAAACTTTTTACTATCCATTTCAAAATCAAAACAGTCATGGGTAACAAAAGGATCAATTTCGACGAATGATTCTGAATCAAATAATGAATATATTCGCTCAAATGCATTCAATTTCCCTTTTTGTTTTCGTTGTTTCTGTTTTTCAATACCCCCTCCTAGACTATGTTCTTTCCTTTTTTTCTCTAGTTCTTCTAAACCCATACGATAATAGAATAAATATAAAATGATAAAAAGTTTAATATCTGTTAATTATAAATCCATGTATATTTTTCTTGATTCAAAATGGTAAGTGCCTCCTCCAAATGGAATTGTATTTTTTCTGTTTGTTTGTTTGTTTCTAACTTTTACACCTAGTTTTATATGAATGACCTCATATATAGTCGAAGTTAAAGCAGTGGAATGACTTTTTAGTTCTATTTGTAAATTCAACAAATGTGTAAAACTCTAAAAAATAGAATATTAAATAAGCGGTTTTAAGAGGCTTTAGAAATGATAATCACATCTTTCATTATTGTATACGTTATCCCCATTCATATATTACCATATTAACACAATAATATAATGACTTGTCAAAATATGAATTTAATATTACAATTATATATTTAGGATCTTTAAAAGAATTTTAAATAACTTCTTGCTAGTCTCAAATGTTTTTTTGCTTCTCTTTCAAAAGAAATTTTCTTTTTAGCATTAACGGAAACTTCTCTTGCACGAAAGAGCGATACCTTCGTTCTAACACATGCCTTGTAACACATCATAAAATAAACCAGATTAATAATATTTTTATCATTACTTTTTTTAATGTATTCTAAAATGAAATATTCTTGTAAATCTTTTTGTTGATGATAATCAAGGTCCATTGCTAAATGTGCGACATCTTCAACAACATCTGCATATCTTAAAGAATCGTTAAATTCTATTCTGTCATATAAATAAAATCTATTCCCAATAATGAAAATATTCTTTAGATAAAGATCTCCATGAATATCCCGAATCTTTGATTCTTTTATACGACAATTAAATAATTGGTAATTATCTTTTAAAAATGAATTCAATTTAAATTGAAAGATCGAATCAATTTTTCCAAGTTTAGCCAGTGTTTCGAAATTCTCATCAAACTTTTTTTTCAAATATTGTAGAAGCGCAAACTTTGATATTTTCTTATTTGTTTGAGCATTATTATGAAATTTAACAAGAATACTTACTAAGGATTTTATTGTTTTTTTATTTATACTTCCTGATTTAACTAAATTGTCCATCCTAAACCTTTGTGGAATTTCTATCATTTTAACAGCATATTCCAAAGGTGTTCCTCTTTCTTCCAAGTCAGCAAATCTCATTATACCATTTTTTTGGATGATTTTTACAACACCTTGATACATATCTCCACACAATAATCTATTTAATTTGTATTCCCTATCACAGAATTTTTTTCTCAAGCCAATTGTGGAAAAATCAAGAATTTTACCAAATTTTACTTCTTTCTTAATTTTATATACGAATGGACCAGTAAGTAATATCCACGAAATATGAGTCTCTAAAACTTTAATCCTATCTACAGAATGAGAATAAGCAGTACTTTTTTTTAAGTTAAGGATGATATTTTGTTGATCAAAGTTCATTATTGTGGAGTCTATTTACAACTTCCGTTATAGTCTTCTTTAGAGATTGACTTGTGTCTACTGTTATATGTTTTTCTTTAATTGGTTCATAAATTTTTTTTATCATCTTATAAATAGATATATTTGCGTCAGAATAATCATTTTTTCTCTCCGTTATCCTGGATAGGACTAATTCTTCTGGACAAATGCATTCAATAATTTTATATTGGTCATTTCTCAAATTCAATCTTGTCATAACCTCGTCTCTAGATTTTTGATTATAAAATGTAGCATCAAGAATACAATTTACTCTAGCATTGTGAAGATATTTAGCTATCAATAAGAATATTTTATATATTGTTCTTTTTTCCTCTTCCCCATAAGTGGGTTTGTCAATCAATTCTTTTCTAATTTTATCTGTTGATAAAACTACAGCATTTATCAAAGGAGCGAGTGCATGAGCTACTGTGGTTTTTCCAACTCCAGGATAACCACAAATCAATATAATCAATTATAAGAAATTCGGTATTACAGGATTTATTATGTTATTCTTCCCAGTATTTACCATATCTGATCATAGCTTTTGAAAGATAATCGTTCTCTTTGTTTTTTTCATGAAAGTATTTAATTATATCTGTTATAGTTACGATTCCTGATAACGTCTTACTTTTAACTAGAGGTAATCTCCTAATGTTATTATTTACCATTTTTACGGATACATCAGATACATAAGTATTTGTTTCAGTAGTAATTAATGGTGTAGACATTACCTCCATTGCTTTCGTATGTTTGGGATCTTTATTATCTGATATTACCCTTCTCACAATATCTCTTTCCGTTATTATTCCAATATGATAGTTTTGGTTATATTGATTGATAATTATTATTGAACCTACATTTCTTTCATTCATTAAATTGGATATTACAAAAATAGAATCGGAAGAATTAGCCACTACTAACGGAAGAGGGGTCATGATTGTGTCAATTAATGTCGTTTCGGCCTCTTTTTCGTTAATGTTAATCAAATTATTATTAACAATATTATAGATTATCTATTAAGTATTACTATCGATTCAATATATGATAGAGAATTCTTTCTAGTAATCATATGTAACCACTATGTAATCATATGATATATTAATAGGAAATATAATTTAAGACTATCTAATTTATAAGATTCGGAAAGAAGATAACAAGTAAAATCTCGTTTAAAAATTAATACATTTAATCTAAAATTCTATTCATACAGTCTATTTAATAAATTATTTAAACTATCTCAAATTTAAAATGAGCATTCTATAAATACATTTAGAAAAATAATGTCTGTATAGGTTAATTTATTCTTGATTATGAATTTATATTTAAAAATAAATTGTAACCATATAACAGAAGTTCACATGAGCAATTAAAATTTTAACAATCAAAATTTTCTTGATATAATGATTCTTTAAAAAAGTAACTTAGATCAAAGTTATGGAATCAATACCTAAATATCACTGAAGCATAAGTAATACAAATTGGAAAATTCATCAAACAAACATAATTACAATAATGAACCTACAAATAAGTCCTTTACACATAATTCTTCAGAATTAGCTGTTATTGTATGTACCAAGAATTCTGCAAGTACAATTCTGAATCTCTTGGTCAATATAAAACAGAGTTATTTTAAGCCAGATATTATAGTAGTTGATGGTTTTTCAAGTGATGATACAGTCAAAATTACAACTAATATGGAAGGAGTTAAGACAATTCAACAATCTTTAAAAAAATTTCCTGGTAAAGGAATCGCTATGAAGAATGGTTTGATGGAGGCAATAAATCGTAATACTAATTCTAAGGAGGT
>JBIOXM010000039.1:0-20251 GCA_044869655.1 Nitrososphaeraceae archaeon
ATTCTTTTGCAGCATTTTTTCCAAACGCTATCTTCTTGGGCATCATTACTTTCCACATAATAATCAAATAGAAGAAATAAATTATTAAATTTAAATTTATATATTACAAGAAATTAAAAATCTAGATTTAAGAGTATCATAAACTCAATTTGTACTATTAACAAAATTTTTAATTAATAATTATCTATGTATCTATATTTAGGATAATTAGGAGTGTTATTAAAAAATTGGCGATGGTACGATACCTACATGATACAAAATTAAAAAAGGCCGTTAATGATCGTTTTTAACTCTACCTGTCCTAAATAATAATAAATTCATTTTTAATTCATACTGTCAAACGGATCTATTATTAAATTTATTTTTCGTTGTCTTCATCAGGTGTGATTTTTACATTCACAAACAATGAAAAGGATCATAATAAAATTAATAGTAAAAATTGAAGGAAAAGCTGATCATATTTAGAATTAGAAAAAAGAATTTTGCAATGAAAATGAATAAAATATTTTTAATTTTATATATTATTGACACATTGAAGTTTTTATAACTTAGAAAAGATGAAAATTTACTGGTATAAGAGAGAAAAGGTGTAGAGAATTACACTAAAAAAACACACACAAAAAAAGAATAAATGCTACATTCATACAATCAATGAAATATTCTTAAAGATACATCTAATGAAACTGATAAACACTCGATAGATCACATCAATATAATATTAAAAAAAATTAAAACTTAACGCCTCTTGAGATTTATAGTTAATCATTCTTCTTCTAACAATCAATACAAAAGATTCATTGTAATGTTAAAAAATCTAAATATACATTTTGTATCCATAAAATTTCTTATATAATTAATATGAGTTTAATTATAATAAAAAAAAGGTTAAATCTCGTTATGAACGTATGGAAGTCTATTATTTATTAATGCCAAACATGTGTGGCATTTTAAATTCCTAATTATGTTATCAGTATAACAAAAAAAAATTTGAGACTATTTATGATCAAATTTACATAGTAATAAATGAGATATTCCTAGTATACTTTAACCGGCTACCAACTTCATCTTCCCTGTCCATTAAAAAATAATAATTAGTCAATAAAATTAATTCATTATATCATAAATAATTGACTAAAGTAAGTTGATCCCCTTTGTTTCTACTGGAAAAATATTCTAATATTATTTTACGAGTGATTTTTCTTCTCAAATCCTAACAATTCTATAAGTGTGCATCTGGAAATTTGGGTTCAATTAATTCTTGATCAATAGTATCTCCCTGCAGAGATCCTATTTTTTTTTTCAATTAGTTGTTATAGTACGTAATCTACCTAATTTAATCAATTATGCACAACAATAACCATCCTACCAGTCAAATATTATTTACTTGTTCTCAGAATATTATTCAATCACCCCTGCTCTATTATGGCTTTTATTTCTAATCAAGATACACTAGTTGCTAACTTCAATTAATTCCTCCCTAATTATTTAACAATGTTACAACCAGGGCTAATTAGCAAAAAGGTAAACTAAGCCTTCAAAACGCTCCATTCTTGTCAGTCTTATCTCCATTTCTTCACTGTTATAGCTTTTTTTACGTATGGTAGTAGAGATGAGGTTTAGTAAAAAATAACTCGAGATTTTTATTAGGAGAGTATAGTGGTAAAAGAGCCTAAAAACACCCCATTATTACTAAAACGTGATTTAATTTTACTAATTACTTATAGCAAATTGTAGATGAGAGCAAAAATAATAATAAATTGTAAGATCGTTTAAAGATATGAATATATGTTTTTGATTGATCATTTATAATATGAGAATGTTTATTGCTATAGATTGTAACAATAAAGAACAAATCTCGAACTTACAACAAATGATACTAAATTCTATTCCTAGTATAAATTGGAAGATGCTGAAGGCTGTAGACCAGCAAAATCTCCATTTTACACTTTTTTTCTTTGGTGAAGTGGACGATAAAAGAGTGGAGCTAATCAAAAATAAAATGAATGAGATAACTTTCCAAAGTTTTGATATAATTTATAGACAAATAGGTGCTTTCCCTTCCTTTAAGTTTCCAAAAGTTCTATGGATTGGTTTAGATGAATATAGTACAAAGAAATTAATTTCAATCTTTGAATTAGTCAAATTCAAGATGGAACAAATTGGATTTAAACCTGACAAAGAATTTAAACCTCATTTGACATTATTTCGTGTGAAAAAACCTATAGCAAACATTCAAAATTATTTAATTAAATATACTAATTTTATAGCTGGTTCAGATAAGATTGATAAGATTCATCTTAAAAAAAGTGAACTTTTTCAATCTGGGCCAATGTATTCTAATATGTTTACGGTATTAGCACAATAATTAACAGGTAAAATGAACAATAATAACAATAAAATTAAGTCTGATACGGAGAAGAGAGAGATTGAAATAATAACTGACCAAGTTTTGAAGAAGATCAAGCCTACATTAGGAGATTTCAAGAAATTAAGATCAATAGAAAACAAAATAAAAGATGAGATTTATAGTTATAAAATATCCCAGATAGTGGATATCAAAACTGGTGGTTCTTTTGCCAAAGATACAAATCTTAGAAAAGATATGGATATCGATATTTTTATTTTACTTGATAAAAATACGAATGAGGTAGATTTTGAAAAGATAGCCTTAGATGTTGGTTTCAAATGTTTAAAGAACTATCATCCGATTACTCGCTATTCTGAACATCCATATGTAGAAGGATATGTCTTTGTCAACAATACCAAAGAATATGTAAGATTAAATGTAGTACCGTGTTACAAAGTAGAACAAGGTCAATGGAAAAGCTCTGCTGATAGGTCACAATACCACACAGAATATATGAAAAAGATGCTTACAGATGAACAAAAAAATCAAATTAGAATATTAAAAGCCTTTTTAAAAAGAATTGGAATATATGGCGCGGAACTTTCGGTAGGTGGAATAAGTGGTTATGTAACTGAAGTACTAGTACTTAAATACGGGAGTTTTAAAAGTGTTCTTAAAAATATTTCAATGATTGAAAAGAAAGGTCAAGTAATTGCTATAGATAACAATACTTCTAATAATCATAATAATAATAATAATCTTTCTGAAAGTTTTCAAAGTCCTCTAATAATAATTGATCCTGTAGATTCAAATCGGAATCTAGGAACAGCAATCTCTTCTGAAAGTCTTTCAAAATTTATATTTAATGCTAGAGCGTTTTTAAAAAAACCTTCGATAAAATTTTTTAGTATTAATAGCAAGAAAGATAAGATAAACTATGCGCAGAATCTGAAAAAGATCTCGGAACTTTTACCATATATTGTAGTTTTAGAATTTAAATATAAGAATAGAAGTGCTGATATAATTTGGGGTCAGTTAAAAAAATTAACCTTGTCTATTGCACGACAGTTAAATGATAAAGAATTTGAAGCAATAAAAAGTCAATGCTATATTTATAATCTTAATTCTGCCAAAATTTTATTTATATTAAAATTTATTAATCTTTCAGCTTTTTTTAAAAAAACTGGTCCAAGTATATTTATGGAAAAAGAGGTGTTTCAATTTATTGAAAAGAATAACCAAAAATCATTTATTATATGGATAGGAGATGATATGAGGATTTTGTGTCTAAAGAAAAGGAATATCACAAATGCAATAGAATTTTTAGACCGATCAATTAGATTTGAGAAAAATAATTTAGGAATTCCAAAGGGATTACTCCCTGATTTAGAAAAGGGATTTAAAATACATAGCCTAAACAAAAATAAGCTAAAAAATATACAATATCAGAGAATTATTTATGATTTTCTATTAAAAGACATGAGTTTATTTGAAAGTACAAATTAACTCTCCATTAATTTCACGATTAATTTCATATCCAAAACTAGACATATATGAATATCATAAGAGGATGATTGATATTTACAAAATAGGAGTTAAAGATGCTATATTAGAAGGACCTACTAAAATATGTGGACTAAATATTTTGGGAAAAGGGCATTCAGGTGTCGTTTTAAAAGTAAATGCATCCCCTACAAAAACAATGGCCTTAAAAATAAGAAGGGTAGATTCTCGTCGAATGGATTCTTTAACTGAGGTCTGTAATCACAAACTAGCAAATTTAGTAGGAATAGGTCCGCAAATTATTGATAATACAAATGATTTGATACTAATGGAATTAATCACTGGAAAAGGAATTTACGATTGGCTTCAGGATTCAACTAATTTTCAGCCTGTAAACAGTACAAATATTAAAAATATAGTTATTGAGATACTTGAACAGTGTTATAGGCTAGACGTTGTTCATTTAGATCATGGAGAATTAACTAGAATTGATAATCATGTTATGGTTTCTAAAAATAAAGACATTTCAATAATAGATTTTGAGAGCGCATCCATTAAGAGAAAGCCAAGCAATGTTACATCTGCTTCTCAAGCATTACTTTTGAGTGGTGGTTCAATTTCAAGAACAATTTGTAAATTTATTCAAATACGAGATTCTGATCGCTTATTAAATTGTTTAAAAAACTATAAGAAAATAAAAAATAGGCAAAACTTTGAGGATGTCATCTCATTGATAAATGAAAAGTGATAGTAGATCCCAAGCCAATTGTATAATTATCTAAAGAGAAATTAGTATATATTCGAAATTTTCTTATTACAGAATATATTTTATGTTAATCAAAAATGACTGAAAAAAGTGGTTCTATAGAATCTTCCAACGATACTATTCCATTCCCTACATTAACAATTTTATACCTGCCCGCAGAAGCCTCAGAGGTTGTAGAAGAAGTTAGCCAAAAGTATCATAACATGACTTCAGAAGACTGTGTGGGCTATTTTCATGATGGAATGAAAAGAGAATACAAGAAGATTACAATATGGAGCCAGGGGATTGATAGTTTATGGTTTAATGCTATAATAGCAAGAATAAAAGAAGTTGCCAAGGTAGACCAAGTACCTATTGTCTCTGGAGGAATAATGTATTCTATATAGCCGATTACAACATATTTATATTTAGTATTAGTTTGAGATATAAACTATATTATTTCATTATGCAATAACATAATAAAATTATATATCTGAAGAGATTAGAAAGACATTAGTGGTGGAGAATTTAACAACATCAACAACAGTATTCAAAATTAAACAGTTGGTAGACAACGGCTCAAACATTACTCTTTCTTTAAGTGAAGATGTAGAATTAGAAACAGTATCCCAACAACAAATGATTTTGGAAGCAGTAGATCGAACCGTAACAGATGATGAAGTAAAACAACAAATCAAACCTTTGCTGGAAGCGATTTTAAGATCCCAACCTCAAACTGTTATCAAAACCTATCCTAAAACCATCATTCAAATTACTATGCCCAAGAGAAGATATGAAATAATGGGAAAGCCTCAAGTCGGGGAGACGCTACAAGTAGACATTAAGAAATAGTATTCGTAAACTATTTGATGAAAATGATTATATCATCTTGTATATTACTCCTTAAATCTAAAATCAGGAGTAAATAGAGAAAGACGTCATATTTAATATCCAAAAAATCATATTATATATTAATTATAATTTTAGCTTCGGTGCACGAAAAAAACTTTGATATTATTATAATCGGTGGAGGTATCTTGGGTGTATCGCTAGGATATTTTTTAACTTTAAATTCTGATGCAAATATTGTAATACTAGAACGTGAAAAAAATGTTTCCAGTCACACTAGTTCTCGAAACACAGGTAAAGTACACGCACCATTCTTGTACGATCCTATAAAAAAAAAGATTTTTGCAAAAATATCTTTTTTAGGTTATAATATGTGGGAGACGTATTCTAATAACAAAAGAATTTCATTTAAACAAGATGGAGTTTTAGAGATAGCGAAAGAAGAAAAAGATATCAAATTTTTAAAAAAGTATATTGAATGGGGAATAAAAAATGGATTAGAAGAAAAAGATATTTCCTTTTTAAATGACCAAGAAACCAAAGCAATTGAACCAAATATTGTATGCCACGGATCAATTTATTGTAAAAGAGATGCAAGCGTCAATTATGGTTTACTAACTACTACTCTAAAAAATGATTATCTCTTGGCGGGGGGAAAATTGCTCAATTTGCATAAAGTCATAGGTATTAAAAATAAAAATGATAATTGTATGATCGAAATAGTCACAAACGATAGAGAAAAAAAAATCATCACTTCAACCTATGTTATTAATACTGCAGGTGGACATTCACTTGATATTGCACATCAATTAGAAATTGGATTAGAATTATTTGATTTACATTTTCGGGGTGAATATTGGAGGGCTCCACAAGAATATGAAAAACTGACATCTCATAGTGTTTATTCGGTTCCAAAACGACAGAATTTTCCATTTTTGGATCCGCATTGGATTATAAAAGCAGATGGACATTGTGAAATTGGGCCAAACGCGGTTCCTGTATTTGGACCATATTCATATAAACTTTTAGATAATTTTAAAAATTTTCTTCCTAAAACTAGAGAAATTTTTTTTAAGAAAGGATTGTGGGCTCTGTTGTATAATAGTGAATTCATATCATTGTTAACTCATGAAATTGCCGGCTCCATCTCAAAGCGAATTATGATTCAAAGAGTAAAAAAATTTTTGCCAGCTCTAGATACGAAAAAATTTACGACAAGAGGTACTTCTGGGATTAGGTCGTTAATAATCGATGATAAAGGTAAGTTCATTCCTGATACACTACTATTAAAGAATTCAATTTCTCTTCACGTTTTAAACTATAATTCACCAGGAGCAACTGGTGCGTTACCTCTTTCGGCAATGATCGCCCAAGAATTAATAAAGGACAAAATTATAAATAAAGTAAATAAAGCTAATCAGTTATGGAATATTGAAGATGTTTATGCTAAAATCAATTTTTGAGGAGATTTTATAGACACAATTAAAAATTATAATTAACTCCTGATTATTTATATAATAAAATTAATCTTCATCAATATCAATATATTTATCTTTGTTATTTATTCTAGATAAATCCTCATTTTATAAAAAGAGCAAAGAAGGAGAGGGGTTGTAGTCTAGTTTGGTAGGATACCAGCCTCGGGCGCTGGGGATCGTCGGTTCAAATCCGGCCAACCCCATTCAAAGTTCATGGTTGGCTTTAACCATAAAAAAAATTGTATATTTATAGAATATATAAAATATATAATTATTTTGTACGATATTCAATTTTAATTCTAATCATAAATAACTAATTGTATTAATATATTTCCTTTAAAGCATTTAGAACCTTGACTATTGTTAATATTATCACATTAAAAAATTTTCAAATGTTACAGTGGACAAACGATTCACAAATCATTAGAGTATTTTTTGACAACATATATTCTTCATAAAAAGATAGTACAAGATGAACAATGACATAATTTACTACTAATTATAATAATATTCATCAAATTACAAATATTTTATTCTTAGCAATGGTTCTATCATTTCAAAAAAGACTTGTGGATTTTGAATCTAATCCAAAAATAACAAAAAGTGAGACATAGTATTTATGCAACAATGAGATTATAAGGCCAGTTATAATAATTTTTATTTCTTAAATATGTTTATCATACTCATTTATTGTGAATCTCCTTTTGCTTCCAAATGGTTTGAAGGCTCTCCCCGCCCCATGATAAAATTTAGAAAAGAATTCAACATAAATCAGCCTTGCTCCCTGAATTCCAGGTTCAAAAACTCCGATGATAATATTAAAAATGTGACCTATTAAAAAGATCATAACACCTAAGAGACTATAAGCTATTGAATTATCTAAAGATTTGAGAAAAATAAAATCAATAACATGTGCAAGTATAACTGATGCAAGTAATATTCCTACAATTCTAGTATAAGAAAGTATGTGACTAATTATTGATGGCAATTCCATAAGTGCCCTGACACCCTCACCATAAAACATCATTCCGATACCTCCAAGTAGTAATGCAAAATAGCCAGCTCCTTGTATATTCTGTATAGGATTTATATTAACATGATTTATCATTGCTAAACCGATCAGAGCAATTCCCCAACCAAACAATAGCCATCCAATTTTGCTGATTATATGTTTTATCTGACGCTCCCTCATACTGTTGAGGATTCCTAGCACCAAGCCAAACGAAACCATACCTAATCCAACGTATCCACTAATTAACAAAAGTTTACGCAAACCAAAAGTTCCAATAGGATTCAATAATGCCCCATCAGGGGGCAAATTCAAACCAAAATTATTCAAAAATGAAAAGAGATAGGTATTTAGATGGAATCCGAAATAGAGGTCAAAACAAAATCCCAATATAATAGCAATTATACAACCTGGAATCATAGCTTTAGCTAACTTTACCATCTGTGAAGGACGTAAAATTGTTTTAGCGAAATTACGCAAAAATCTGGGCATAATAGTCAAGTTACGTTTTTTATCCTGCACTCTTCTGATTACCCATAAAGAAACAAGGAGGATTACTAAGCCATATCCAACATCACCTATCATTAAACCATAAAATATAGGAAAAATTAACCCAAAAATCAAAGTGGGATCAAATTCGTTACCAGAGGGTAAAGAGTAAAATCTTACAAATGATTCAAAAACTTTGAATCGTTTGGGATTTGCAAGAAGTGTTGGAGGATTGTCTTTAGTTTCGATTTCATAAATGATGGTTCCCTTGCTATATCTTTCAAATGCTGTTTTGAGATTTTCGATCTGTGATCGCGGTATCCATCCTTCTAGTGCAAACGCATCAGTGGTAACTCCAAACTCTTCAACTACTTCGAGCTTTTGGTTTTCTATTTCTAACTCTTCTTCTGCCCCTTTCAGAAATGCATAATTTGACTTTGAAATTTCAGTAAATTTATTATTGATATGTTTTAATTTAAGATTAAGATCATCGTGAAGGCTTTTTTGAATGTGGATAAGATCCATTGGTTTTCCTTGTAGTTTGGGAACAGTTTCTAAGTGTACACCATAAGAACTGACTTTTGTAGCAAGAATGTTGGAAGGAAAATTTGGAGGAAGAACAAGCACAAAATATGATAGGTTATCTTTGGTCTGAGAATATAATATAATAGGTCCCCCATTTGATTCTAATGATTTTTTAAAATCTGGAAACTTTTCTAAAGTAACACGACCAAAGTAAGAGCGGGCAAACGATAAATGCAAAAGTTTTAGATCTTCAGGAAAGAATGAAAATTCTTCCAGGAGCTTTAAATTGTTTTCTGTCTCTTTAATTTGTGTTAATATTGCTTCCTTTTCTCGTTCAAGTGAAGCAATACTTTTATCAATATCCAACGACCTGAGTGTTTGAATAAGTTCTCCAATTGAAGAAAATTTAGATTTTTCCGATACTTTAAATGGGGGAAGAGAATTAAGGAGTCCCCTAATTCGCAATAATTGATCGGAAATTTCTCTATGTAAATCAGTTTCTTGTTCCTTCATTAAAAATGAATCTGTTTCTTTTGACAGAGGTTCTAATTGAATTACGTTCATTTCATGGATAATCGATATAATCTGAGGTCTGTATTTTTTTAATCCGATTACTGCTATTTTAACCATTGCAGCAGGTTTCAGTATCGTACTCATCATCATCTTATCACATCTATTACATTCCTGATAGAAATATCCCTATGATTTTTTTTAGTGTCTGTGGATCTAGTTGAATGGATATAGTTTTGGACTTTTTCTCTGCTTCTGTCATAATCTTATCGGCTTCTTTGGAAGCATTAAATCGACCCTCTTCAATACTTTTGTCTACCAATGCTTCTCCCTGAATTTTAGTTGCAGCAATTGAATCTTCTAGATCTTTCTGCAAATTATTAATTTTTTCTTCAATTAATTTTCTATGTGTTTCAATTTCTAGCTGAACTTTATCCTCTACTTCTTTGATTCGTTTAAGAGATTGGATATACTCTTCTTGCGTATTAGACATGTATTAAATCACCCTAGAAAATATTTTCCTATAAATGAAATTAAAATTATTGTAGCAAGAATGTTTCCAATCTTGAATGCTCTAGAGATTACATAAAATTTTTTTTGCTGCGAATTTACAAAATCTCTTTTATTTTTATTTTTATTTTTATACATTAATCTCTACCTCAGCCTCCTTAGTAATTTCACGTTCCCTTTCTCCCATCTTTCTCTTTACAGTTTTTAACATTATGAAAGTATCTCGTTCCATTTCATCAAGTCGAAACGTAATAAATTTAACTGCAGATACCAATTTAGGGATAAAGACATTTTCTATTGCGTTGGATTTACGCTTTGTTCTTTCTATCTCGTAAAGAAGTTTTCTTAATGTTGTCTCTTTCTCTGCAATCTCCAATACAGTATTATGAATTTTTTGAAAAATTCTTATAGACTCATTTATAGATGTAGGAAGCTCTAGTATATGCTCAGCAAGTAATTCCCGTTGGCCACCAACAATCTTTGGGATATGTACTCCCATAATACTCTTTGACCTCACTTGTAAATTAGCCATTTGTGACATTTTCATCGCTTCATTCTCTAGTCTCATGGAACCAGCTAGCATTTCAGCCAGTCTAATAGTTTCGTACCCCTTCAATAATTCAGATTGTAATGTGCCTCTGAGAGCTGCAGCTGTCTTGCTGGTATTAAAAAATTCAAGAATTAAGGCTTGACGTTTTAGTTTCAAAAGTTTTAGACCTTTTCTTGCAATAACAATCCTACGCTTGGTTCGTATATATTCAAGGCGAGTGGGTCGAATATCGGTTGCTAATGTCATACTTGCTATCTATTCACGCTCCTCCTTCAGTTTCTTTATCAACTCGTTTTCTATATTTTGTTATAAATTCAGACTTGATACGTTTCATTTCGGATTCAGGCAGGTTGCTTAATAGTTCCCATCCTATATCCAGAGTATGTTCTATTGATCTATTTTCATCAATCCCTTGATTAACGAATTTTCGTTCAAAATTATTGGCGATTTTAAGAAATTTTCTATCTGTCTCACTTAATGCCTCCTCTCCTACAATTGCCGATAATGCTCTCGCATCTTTTCCTTGGGCATAAGTAGCATAGAGCTGGTCTGCGAGGTTTCTATGATCTTCTCTAGTTCGACCTTTTCCAATACCTTGATTCATTAGACGGGAGAGACTTGTAAGGACATCTACAGGTGGTTGTATATTTAGTCTGTTTAATTCCCTGCTAAGTACGATTTGACCTTCTGTAATATACCCTGTAAGATCAGGAATAGGATGAGTAATATCATCTGCAGGCATAGCAAGAATAGGAATTTGTGTAACAGATCCTTTTCTTCCTTTTATTTTGCCTGCCCTCTCATAAATTGATGCTAAATCTGTGTACATGTACCCTGGGTATCCTCGTCTTCCTGGGACTTCTTCCCGCGCTGCTGAAATTTCTCTTAAAGCTTCACAATAATTGGTCATATCCGTCAATATTACTAAAACATGCATCTCTCGTTCATAAGCGAGAAATTCAGCCGTAGTTAATGCTAGTCTAGGAGTCAGTATACGTTCCATAGAGGGATCGGATGATAAATTTAGAAAAAGAACACTTCTACCAAGGGCACCACTTTCCTCAAATTGTTTGATAAAAAAATTTGCTTCTTCGCTGGTAATACCCATTGCAGCAAACACAACGGAAAAATTTTCAGAAGCTCCAAGAACTTTCGCTTGTCTAGCTATTTGGGTTGCAAGTAGATTATGTGGCAATCCCGCCCCTGAAAATATTGGAAGTTTTTGTCCTCTTACGAGAGTGTTCATCCCATCTATATTAGACATGCCTGTTTGAATAAATTCAGATGGCTCTTCTCTAGAATATGGGTTAATTCCAGACCCTACTAAATCGTACTTTTCTTTAGAAATAATTTTTGGTCCAGAATCTCTGGGCTTTCCTACTCCATCAAAAGTCCTTCCAAGCATCTCATCAGATACAGAAAGCATGGCAGTTTCACCAGAAAATTTTGTTGAAGTCCCTTCTGTGCCTAAGCCATACGTTGGACCGAAGACTTGAATAACTGCTAAACCCTGGCGTGTATCTAACACCTGGCCTTGACGACGGTCTCCATTTGCCATCTTGATCTCAACTATTTCCCCATATGCGGCATCATTGACTCCTTCTACAAATATTAAAGGGCCAGCTATTTTTGATAATGTTTTAAATGCAATATTCGACATTTTAAATCGCTATCTCCATTAACAATTTGTCAAATTGTTGTTTCATATTTATCTTGATCTGATTGATCAGTGAATCTATCTCTTCCTCTTTGGTCCACTTTATCATAGAAATCTGTTTTCTTACATCCAATGATCCCACTTTTGAAGATGAAATGCCTTTTTTTATTGCTTCAGCTTCAAATTTTCCAAACTCTAAGATCACCGAAAGCATCAGATACTGTTTTTTTATAGAAGAATATGTATCCACCTCATCGTAAGCACTTTGTTGCAAAAAGTCCTCTCTAATAGAACGAGCTGTGTCCAAAATTCCCTTTTCTGGTTCCGGTAATGCATCATAACCTATTAATTGAACAATCTCTTGCAATTCTGACTCTCTTTGCAATATTTCTAATGCCTCTTGTCTTCTTTTAATCCAATCAGAAGATATGTTATTCTTGTACCATTCATTCATATCATCTGCATACAAAGAATAACTTGTTAACCAATTAATAGATGGAAAATGTCTGCGTGATGCCAAATTGGCGTCAAGAGCCCAGAAAACACGTGTAACACGAAGGGTATTTTGCGAAACAGGTTCAGAAAAATCCCCTCCTGGAGGAGATACAGCCCCAACTAAAGTTAAGGAACCTACTCTTTCTTCCGGAGAAATTACAACTGCTTTCCCACCTCTTTCATAAAATTCGGCCAACCTGCTGCCGAGATATGCTGGATATCCTTCTTCTCCTGGCATTTCTTCTAATCTCCCTGAAATTTCTCTTAACGCTTCTGCCCATCGAGAAGTACTATCTGCCATTAATGCCACATTATATCCCATATCTCGATAATATTCACCCATCGTTATACCAGTATAGATACTTGCTTCACGTGCTGCTACTGGCATATTGGATGTATTAGCAACAAGTATCGTTCGTTCCATAAGGGGACGTTTAGATTTGGGATCTTCTAATTCAGGAAAAGTAGTAAGAATTTCGGTCATTTCATTTCCTCTTTCTCCACATCCAACATATACGATTATGTTACTATCAGCCCACTTTGCTAGTTGTTGTTGTGTTACTGTCTTACCACTTCCAAATGGCCCTGGAATAGCTGCCGTCCCACCTTTTGCAACAGGGAAAAAAGTATCTAGAACCCGTTGCCCTGTTATCAACGGAGATTCTGGTGGAAGTTTACTCAGTACTGGTCTTGGCTTTCTTACCATCCACCAGTTTGATAATCCTACATCATGGCTGGTACTGTTGGTTTTAATTTGTGCAACATTTTCACTTACCGTATAATTTCCTTCGGTTATTTCAGACAATTGCCCATGAACCCCATATGGGACGACTATTTTGTGTCTGATCAAAGGAGTTTCTTGTACTTCGCCTATAATTTCACCTTGTGAAACATTCTCCCCCTTTTTTTTCATTGGAACGAATTCCCATTTCTTATGCTGATCTAATGCAGGAATAATTTTTCCTCTACTAATAAAGTCACCACTCTGTTGTCTTAAGATATCTAATGGACGTTGTATACCATCATAAATTGATTTTAGTAATCCCGGTCCAAGTTGTATCGAAAGAGGTCTTCTTGTATTAACTATTTTCTCTCCTGGTCTAAGCCCAGTGGTATCCTCATAAACCTGGATAGTAGCTTTGTTACCCTCCAAACGAATAATTTCTCCTAACAGGCCTAATTCCCCAATACGTACAACATCATACATTTGGGCTTGTTCAATATCAGTTGCTACAACGACTGGACCAGATATACGAGATACAATGGCTGTTGACATATCTATATTACTCCAAAAACATCCTTTTTAATATTTAATATTTATTCCCAGTACTCGTCTGGCTAAAGAAGATATTGATTCTTCTTGAATATCTCCCTTCAACAAAGGCATAAATAAAACTAGAGGTTCTATTGATGCCTCAACTTTTTTCCTAAATATGGATGGAAGATACTCTCTAATGAATTGACTAGCAATAATCATCGAATATTTATGGGAAAAGAAAAGGGTTTCCATTGTTTTAAAGGATTCATCTCCTCCATTAACAATAAATGTATCATCTACTCCTAAAAGTCTATATCCGATGACCAGTTCACGCTCTCCTATAATTGCTATTCTACCCTTTGATTCATAATGTTGTTCTTTGGATGGCATAAACTATTCTGTCTCCACAACCAACATGGACGTTATACGTTCTAATGAAAATTCATAACGCTTTCCATAAACAATTCTCTTTATGTTATCCCATTCATACTCTGCAGTAATAATAAAATGAAAGATGGAGCCTAGAGAAAGTGGAACATTTTTTAACCTTTTTAAATATGATTTACTTATAAATTTATCAAAAGCTACCTCAAAATCAATCAGACTATGTGTTTTAATGTAAGTGTCTTTAAGAAGGTCAGTTATATTGTAATGCTTTTGTACTTTTCCTACAAATTCATCAATACTCTTTGATCCTAACATATCAAATAAATCATCTTTAGAAATATTTCCACCTTTTATAAGATGTTTATTAACTATTTCCCGATCTAAATTCGAATCCTTTCCTTTTAATAGGTTTAAAATATTCCTTTTATCTATTTGAACTCTAAATAGATCCCTAATTATTCCTTCATCTCCCTGAAAAAACCTTAATGACTCAATTAAAGTAGTATAATAATATGATATAAGGTCGGCCATCATCGGTCCTAGATCTCCTGTTTTTTGATAAGTATCAAGATGTTGCATCAATATGGGTCCATAACGATATTTTACTAGATGATTTACCACCCCATCTACTCCAGGTTGTGATAAAATAATTTTCATTTCATCATGAGATATATTTCCTGCTGAAATCCCAGCGGGAAAATTTCGACTTGAAACGAGAAATGGTTCAGTTTCAGTGATAGCTCGACCAATTATCTTGGATGATAGAATTAATTCAATATTATGGATATCCCATTTTAATAAATAAGCTCTAATTGCTTCTCTACCGCTAAATGGTGTGGATTCAAGAGCAATTTTATTGATTTCGACAATATGTCTGTTCAGGGCTACTTCTAAAAGCTCAGGAGGTGAATAAAGAGATGCAGCTCTTTCGATTTCTGGACCATACCATGTAGACTCTAGGATACGTGTCATTTCAGAAACATCTTTTGCATGCACTAACGTTTGAAGAATATTTTGAGAAATAAAATTTATTGAAAGGGATTTCAATCGGCCAAAGGAAGAGGAATAAGAAGAACTACCCATCTTACTTCATCAATCTCTCTAAAAGAAAATTCTGAATTTTATCTTCATTGGTACGTAGCAACTCTTCAAAAGTCAAATCTAGTTCCATTGTCCCAGTCTTATTTTCAGCTAAAATTCCTCCAATGGTTTGAATTGAGGAACCGGTAGAAATGTTTAGTCCCTTTAAAAGGATAATATCATCAGTACGACAGTGTATTATGATATCCTGACTACCTAATTTCATTTTAGCGTAATTAATCATTTTTTCCATGGTGATTTTATAATCAGGTTTTCTACTATAGCTTTTTAATTCCTCTATTATTGTATTAATTGTAGAATCCATATTTGCATTAATTGCATCAAAGAGGATTTTTTTTGCCTTTAACCTAGCTGCCTCAATTATTCTGGCGGCTTCCTTTTGAGATTTTGCATTAGCCTCTTCTGAATAATGCTGTTGTATTTCTTTTAGGGTTCTTTCCTTTGTATGCTGAATCCGTGCTACTTTTTCAGATAATGTCAACTCAAGCAGGTTAATTTTCTTTGTTTTTCTTTCCTCGATTTCTTGGATGAATGTATCCAAGTTCATAATGAAACCACCCCCCTACTACTATAATATACCTAGTAATAGAATGATGCCGAGTACGAAACCGATGATCCAAAGAGTTTCAGGTATAACAAAGAAGAAAAGTACCTGTCCAAATTTTTCAGGTTTCTCTGCTATTATTCCCATTCCTGCAGCACCAATACCTTGCTGGGCATTGCCAGTCCCTATTAGACCTCCTGCTATTGCGATGGCAGCAGCTATTGCCAACAATGGCTTTGTTAGACCCTCATTGGTAGAGGGTGAGGGTTCAGCTGCGAATGCTTGAGTAGATAATAATGTAAACCCAGCAACAACCAATCCTGCAATTATTGCAATAAGAGATAATTTTGAACCATTATATCGTATCATTATTAGCTAAGGTTTATTATAAATAGACATTTATAAGAGTTTTCTTAGGAGACAATCTCCTCTTCTATTTTCAAAGAGATGCTAAAGCACATGTGATTGAAAACTTTATAAATAATTAGGAGCCTGCTGTGTTGGTCTAAATAACTATTAAGATAATAAGTAAATAAAATTTTCTAAAATTCAGGATTATTATAATATGTATCTAAAAAGTAGATTTATGGAAATTATTTTGAAAGATATTTTCTCTTCTTTACAAAAAATTGGTAGGTATTGAATATAACACTAGTGAAGTTTGCTAAAAATTTTTCCTAAATAACTAATTTGTCCCTGTTGGCTATTTATGTCTCATTTAGAGCTGTGTAATAATATTTTTAAAGAAATCAAAAAATTTTATAAATATAAAATTGCATATCCATATATAACAAGAATGATACTTTTATAAGATAATTAGTTTAAAATATAATATTCTTCTTTTTTATAGTAAAAATTTTTAGAGATAATGGTATTCCCTATCTTGTATATTAAAATAAATTTTTGTTGGGGAGATAGTATTCCAATTAATTAAAAAAATGAATCAGAATAAATAAAGATTTGGTAAATGCTATTTATGAAGCACTACGAATAGCAAAAGATAGTGGAAAAATAATAACTACAAAAAAATAGAAATTTTAGCAAAAACACAAATTTTTTCTTCTTATATATTAGTCTAATTCACTTATTTTTTTTCTAAATTTTGCAAGTTAGTTGATAGATCTTATAATAAATTAATATAAGAGAATATTTTTAAAAACTTTGATATATTTTAAATAGAAGTATAGAGGATATATAATTATGAAGGTAAGCAAAAAGGTAACTCGAAATGGGCCTGATGTTTATAGCTGGAGAGACATGGTAAAAGGCACAGTGATTGTTATTGGAGCATTTAGTCTATTTTATGCATTCATAATGTTTGTTACCGGTGGCTTTAAATAATATCTCTAAAAGAAAGACTAATTTTTTATGGATGAGAGAATTATATAAACATCCATTAATTACTCCAATTTAATTTTAATATTACTTTCTTTCCCAATACAAATTTTTTAGTAAGGGTTTACATTTTAATAGTTGTTAAAGGATATGGTATTCAAATTAAGTTTAAGTTTCATAGTCTAATGAATAATAGAGTTAATAAAATTATTTTGCCATTAAATTTCTTTTGTTTTGACTCTTCTTCTTTAAGTATTCAGAATATTAGAAGAATATTTAATATGGTAAAAAAGTAATATACATAAACTAATGATTATGTTTTAATCCTTACTTTTGTAAATAACTTTATTTTAAAATCATATTCTAGCTCTGCAATAAAAGTCACAGAAGAATATGTTATGTTTTCATAGCCAGTTACAATTAATAATAAATTGGGAATGATACCTCTTCTTCTATTTATGTGTCTTCAAAACTTTCTCACGCATATATTTTATCTGTTTTTCAAAGTTTATCAATTCCGCTGAATGATATTCAATATCTAACTTGTTAGATAATAATCGGATAATTCTACGTTCTATAATCCTTTTACCTCCATCAATGGCAAAATGTAGAGCCTCGCTGAGTGCTTTGGGATTTTGAGATGTATTTTCTAGTACAAAAGAATATTTTTCTTCTATATAATCCTGGACAATTTTCGAAACATCTTCCCCCAAGATCAGCATTCCTTCTTTTACGGCACTAGAATAGGCTTTTTCGAAAAATGTAATATTATTAGTATCCCTCCTTGACTGGTTTTTGTTATGTATTTTATGTATCATAAGTTATGTCTCTGATTCTAATAATTCAGAAATCCGATTTGACCTGATTTTAATTTCTATTTCAGACATTCTTTTTATTATCATCAATACCTAAATTTTTCTTTTTTTTCTTTTTATGTTTTTCTATTATCTCATTTAGTTTCATTTCTGTCAAATTCTTGTAATATTTTTTTTCGTTTTAGCTTGTTTAGCGTGTGATTTTATTTGATCGTGGGATTTTGGTGATTCGTGGGAAATTACTTGTTTAATATCTGATAATGATCCCTCATGATTATCCATAGAACATATAATTTTCAAACCACCCTCAGAAATAACAAATTCTAATATAGAATTATCATGATAGGATGCTCTCATTTTTAAAAAAACCATGCTTCTTTTCATTTTATATTTGACTTCTAAATATCTGAGAACTATGATATTGTGAAAAAGTGAGGAAGTCTTTGTAATAGAAGTTAGGTTTGGCTGAGAGAAGAATGGGTTATTTTGATTCATTAGAATTGCCGTTAGACGGTATTTTTTTATTAAACTTACAATTCTTTTGGTTATCATGTACATTTCATCTTTATAGACATGTTCAAATGACGATAAGCTGTCTATAACGATACGCTTCGGTCGTGTCTTTACAATTTGTTTTTCTAAATCATCTATAATTTCATCCGCACTATGATTCTCAAGCAATCTAGCTAACACAACTAGAGCGTTCCCATTAAATTTATTTAAATCATATTTAGTGAGTGCTGGCGACCTTTTTAATTCTTCATATGTTTCTTCGAGTGTAAGATACAAACCAGACTCGCCATTGATAACTCCATGTGTTATAAATTCTAATCCAAACGTGGTCTTTCCTACCCCTGAATCTCCGATAACAGTGCTTATTGTCCCCTCTATTAACCCACCTCCTATTTTTTCATCTAATCCCTCGATTCCAGTTCGAACTCTTGTAAAGGTATTATTAGGATGCAATTCTATAGGTTGTTTGGGTAAAATTATCATTCCATGCTCTTTTATGAGACAAACATGTGGTTCCCTATCGATTCTTGTCGTTCGCATTTTAATTACTTTTACTATAATTGGGCTAGCATTATCAATCCCATGTTCGAATTTTATTATTCCATCTGCTACGAATTCTTCGAAGCCTGAACCTATGTTATTGGTTCCTATTGGAACTTCTCCTATCACCAAAGTTGTCACACCTTGGGCTCTAAGCATTTTACCTAAAACTACATGCAAGGCAATTCGTGCCTCATTTAGATTTGCAAAAGATTGGAGGATGGCAGAAAATGAATCAATTACTATTCGTTTTGCATTGGTTTCTTTGATTACAGCCAAAACTTCTTCTAATGAATCTTGAATGCCTTGTTGTGTTACCGCGGAAAAGTCTAAAAAAGAAAACTTGTTTTGCTTTTGAAAGTCTTTAAATCCCATACCTAACCTACTTGTATTGTTGTAAAATGAATAATCAGCTTCAGAGAATGAGACATAAATTCCATTTTGATTTTTAGTTAATCCATCATAAAGAAAATGTGAAGTAAGTACAGTCTTTCCAGTACCAGGATTTCCCGCAATTAGAACAGTAAAACCTTTGGGAATTCCCCCTTCTATTAGAGTATCAAGACCAGAAACTCCAGTCGAAATCCGTTCTACTATCATAAGAAGGATTTATAAAAATAATATTAAAAGATATGCAATCATTTAAAATATCAATTTTCAGCAATCAACAATATAATAGTAAAAAAAATTCTGTCATTAGATTCTTCTCAGATTTAAACTACTTGTTGTATTTTCCGACCAGATCAAGGTTTTACTATTTTAATTAGTTTATAAATACCATCCATATTTTGAATGGAATCGCCCTTAATGAAAAATAAATTTAAGAATACTTAATTTCATAAGCATTCATAGTTTTTCTTTATTCTTTTTTTCATAAAGACCTTTTAGATTTAAATTATCCTTATCAAGTAACAGTATTATGTCAGAAGAAGCACAACAACAAAATCAAGTTACACCACAACAAAACGATGTTCAAATTCGAGATGCAATATATATTGGAAAAAAACCATTGATGGCATACGTAACCTCAACTTTAATTCAATTAGCAAATCAGCCCACAGTGACGATCAAAGCAAGAGGATTAAGTATTG
>JBIOXM010000040.1:0-8429 GCA_044869655.1 Nitrososphaeraceae archaeon
GAGTTTACATTAAAGTATAATTGAACATACATATATTACTTGAATTAATTAAAAATGGTTCAATGAATATTACCGACAAGTCGAGAAAATCAATGGAAAGTCTTGGCTTGACAAGTTATGAAATTAAAGTGTATTTATCATTATTAGAGCATGGTTCTATGACAGCAGCAGATATAAGTAAAACATCAGGAGTCCCATATTCAAAAATTTATGAAGTATTGAATAGTTTGGAAAATAAAGTTTGGCTTGAATCAGATAGTTCAAGACCACAAACATTTTTTCCGAAATCTCCTGCTACTGCATTAGATGCAATAAGACTCCAAAAAGAAAATGAAATTAAAAGTAATGAGGAAATCATTAGAAATGAACTAATGCCTATTTATGAAAAAAGTGGAATAAAAGAAAAACCAGAAATATGGGTAGTAAGAGGATTTTATAACATTGCAGGTAAAGTAAGTGAGATTATTCAGAATAGCCAAAGAGAATTGTTAATAGCGTTACCACAGATAGCACAAGAAATAGCTAAACCATTACAACCTATGCTACGTAGTTTACATGACAAAGGTATAAGAATTGTAGTTCTTGTTTCAGAAGAAACGAGTACAGAAATTATAAAAATGATTTCAAGAATTGCAGATGTAAGAATTAAAAATAATATGTTTGGTGGAGGAGTTATAGGGGATGGCACTCAAGTTTTAATTTTATTAGGAGAAGAAGGCAATAGTAAGGGTAAATCTGAACCTATTGCAATATGGGCAGAACATCCAGGGCTAGCAGGATATGCAAAAGATTATTTTAACTATTTGTGGAATGATGCTACAAACAACCACTGACATTTAAATAATAAATACGACTTTTGCAATAATAAAATTATTGCAATATAATAGATTAGATAACTTTTTATTTTATATAATTTACTGCATTTTGGCAAACAATGACGAAACTAGCCCTACTGAAGTAAAAATGAAGAAGATCTTGAGTTTGGAGTTTGTCATATAATTTATTGGATTGAGTTAAAATATAAACTAATAATATGAATTTTTAAATTAATAATTATGTGTCTAGTTCGCCATTAATAAATTGTAGAAATTTTTCTTTTGCTTGAGTATATGACATCTGGATTGGAGGATGTTTAAAACAATATGCGGAAACACTTTCCAGCGCTCCAGATAATCCTCTATCTAGTCCTATTTTGGTTGCACGGATTGCATCGATCATTATTCCAGCACTATTATATGCATCAGCTACTCGGAGTTTCAAATCTAGTTCTATTGGAATATTTCCAAATTTTTTACCTCGAATATTAACATAACAAACTTTATCATTTTCTAAGGATTCAACAAAATCAGATGGGCCTATCCTCATAGGAATAGAATAGGGGGACATTGCTTCAATTGCACTGGTTTTACTTGTTCTTTTATCCTCTAATCTATCTTCATCTAGCATATTATAAAAATCCATATCACCACCTATGTTCAATTGGTATGTTTCATCTACTTTAACCCCTCTGTCAATAAATAATTTTATTAACGTTTTATGTACAACTGTGGCTCCTACTTGACTCATAACATCGTCACCAGCACACAAAACACTATTATCTTTAAAGGACTGTTGCCATCGAGGCTCAGATGCAATAAAAACAGGAATTGCATTGATAAATGAAACGCCTGCTGCTAAACACTGTTCTGCATAGAATTTTGTTGCTTCACGACTTCCAACGGGCAAATAATTCAAAAGGATATCTGTTTTGGAATCTTTCAATATTTCTGATATATTTGATGTAGGATAATTTGATAATGTTACTTTTTCTGCAAGATGTCTACCTACACCATCTAACACTTTTCCTTTATTTACTTTAACATCAAAATTATTAACATTGGTGATCTTTTTAGCATTATTTGGATTAGAAAAAATTGCCTCAGAAAGATCTAGACCAACTTTTGAATCTGAAACATCAAAAGCTGCTACAAATTCAATATCTACAGGAGTGTAACCATCCAATTCATATGCAGTTAAACCAATAGAATTCTGCTCATGTACAGACTTGTAATATTGGATTCCTTGAACTAGCGCTGAAGCACAATTTCCAACTCCAGCTATTGCAACCCGGATTTTTTTTGTCATTGCTTTTTAATAGTCTACTTTTTCATTTATTTATATACTTTTAAGAACACTATGGGAAAGAATGCTTAGCAAATACTATCATACAGTAGTAGAATTAATTTGAAGATGAAATACTAATAATGATACGAAATCAATTGGAAAAAACTCTTTTGGGATATAGGATTGAGGGAAATATATTTTATGTTCATAGTTATTTTTCAATAGATGAAATCCATAATTTGATGCAATATTTATTATTTCTTTTTCCTTATCGCTATTTTTATTGATATTAGTAAGAATTTGAAATGTGCCGTGGGATTTAAGAGATTTTGAAACTCCTTTGAATAATAACAATAGTTCGGAATCTTCCTCTTTATGATTGTTATAATTACGAAAATTATTTAATATAAATAAAATATTATCAATAGACTTACTTTGTAGATTAGGTAATAGTTTTTTGGCATTACCCCAAAAACAAGATATATTTTGTTGCTTCAAACTGGCAAATTTTTCTTTAATATGGAGTACAGCATCTTCATTAGTACTTATACCTATAAAATATTCATCTTTATGCTCTAATGCTACCTGGTATAAAATTTCTCCAGTTTGGATACCAATTAGTAAGTTAATTTTTGAATATGAAATCTCAGCATTTTCTATTGTCCTATTTATTTGAGTAGATGGATTACCCTCATGATAAAACTGATAAACCAAATTCCATCGTTGCTTGAAAATTCCAGAAAAATTACGATTATTCAATAATTCCTGAAATAATTCAATTTTCATGATTTCAGAGAAAAATTGATCAGTTCTAGAAATAGCCTCAGATCGGGGAAGATTTAATTCTTCATATAGACTAGTTACTCTATACCATGCATTAATTGGATCCGAGCTCATATATGTTACTGATAAATCTGCCAAAGATAAAACTTCAGATAATAGTATGTATTTTTCGGATGATCCAATTAAATGAGAAATTTTATCAATTAGCGCGTAATAATTTCTTTGAGCGTTGGTTTTTTTTGTAAATGGATAATCTGTTCGCCAGATCAAGGTTTCAATTATTAAACTTTGGAGAGGTTTGTGAGATTTGACAAATTCAGGGTGAGTAGTAACATAATCAATTGGTGGTAATAAGGGATACTGATAGTGACGAAAATAATTTTTGAACTCTATTTCATTCATGCTAAAATAAGCATCTATGATCCTAATTTTTAAAAGTTCCAAGATTGTATTTTCAACTTTAGGACCTTCAAATCGATGTAATCCTATACTGGTTTTAGAATTAAATTGATAAGGATCATAATCGTGTAATAAGCTTGCTACTAAGATATATTCATAATCTTCTTCTAAATAATTATAGCCATGTAACTCTTCAGGTAACATCTGCAAGCTAACATATGCTCCCTCTAGACTATGGTGAAGATTATGATACCGTTTAGACCCATCACCTAGGCCTAATTTCCCATATTGATTTTTAAGAAATTGTAAAAGAATATTAATTTTTTCTATACTTTTTGAACGTATATTCTTAAGTCTTGCAAGAACTAATAATGATTCGATTAATTCATCATTACTTGAATATGCCAAATTGATATTAGTTTCTTCTATAATATGTTTTTTTTGTGCAGGTATATATTTAGCAGTTTTAGTAAAGATTTCTTTGTAAATAATTTGAATTGGTAAACTCTTTATTAGGTAAATTGGTAACAAACTAAATTTCCAAGAAAATTTAATTCTTTGTTTTTCATGTTGTGTAATGTCATTCGATGCTAAACCAAGTTGTTTATTAATAGTATTCATTAATGAACCAAAATTAGAATCGTCTAAATTTAGTTCATTTCTAGAAAAAGTACTCAGTTCAGTATTCATTACTAACCATTGGGGAACACAAACAACATAACGATATTTTTTTTTTAACTTACTATCAGTTAAGTTTTCTCTTGAAGTTGTTGCAACATTTCTTTTGCCAGAAAAAAAAGGAAGATCATTGTCTTTAACAACTTTAAGAATTATTTCTTTATTTTTAATTTGTAATCTAAGCATAATATGCCAATATTTTCCTTTATCTAGCCAGTCAGGAACCACAGTTTCTCTGTCCCAAAATTCTGTTAGTCCTATCGGAAAATAACCTGATTCAGATTTTTTAGTAATAGGATTAAAAGTTGAATAGTCATAATCTCCAATAATTGGATCTATTTTTTTGCAAAGATCTCTAACCAACAAAACATTATCTCTAGTTTTTGTAAATTCCCTATATGCCATTATACCCCAGATACTTCCTAAAAAACTAAAAATTGCAAATATTATATCTAAATTATTTATTGGTACATCTGTAAAATAGCGCGGAGCTAGTGGAATTCCGAACCAACCTGTTGAGAGTATCCCTGTGAAAGCGAGTGTAATAAATAACGTACGAACTAAGTCATAGTAATATAGGCTAAATGATTTTTTATAATTGCCTGATTGATTAGAATGCAGAAAAAGCGTGATAATCTTCAAATATAATAATTTCATATTAATCTTTTTCCATTCTTTAGATATCCCTTCTTTTATATACTATTACTCACTCTCTATATATATGAGGTTACTAAAGAGTTTCCGAATTTTTATTTGTTATAAAATAATTTAGTGTAATTAAAAATTTAAGTGATTAAAAGTCTTACATCCTTCTCATTTAGCTTAAACGTTAAGTTTTTTATTTTACTTTTATAATAAATTAATTTGCGCCCTTTCTTATTAATAGTTATTTTCTCGATTGATAGGATACCAAGAGATTCTAGCTTGTTTATTCTTTTATAAATTGAACTTAACGGAAGAGATGTTTCTTTGTGCATTTGATAAACTGTTTTAGAGATTTCCATAACTGATAAAATAATTTTATATGTATCATTTTCGAGGATATTATTTAAAAAAGAAATAGTTTCATTTTTATCTATATCACAATTATTCTTGATTTCAGTTAAGCTATACATATTAGGCTATCCTAATTAGGTAAGACTAATTTATAAATGTAGCCTTACCAAATATAACAATTATTTTTTAAAATCAGACATAGATTTGCGAGATGATTCTATAAGTTTCTTTTTGCGTGGTTGGATAATAAGAATATAGACTGAACCGGCAAGATATACAGATAATAGACATAGTTGAGCAACAGCAGTTTCGAGAGTGGGATGTATACCAGTCATCGTTGCTAGATTAACATCTAAGCGTGGAATTATTCCGAATAAATGCGTGGTTGTTATATATCCAACTTCTTGAAACTCACGAATAGCATTTCCCAAAAAGGTTATGGACATATATGCGCCTATCCCCATGGTTAAACCAAATAGAACTCTTAACGGTAGCTTCTTTCCTAGTTTTCTGACTATGAATGCAACTCCGATTATTACTGTTAGGCCAATAATCATTCCCAAAATAACAAAAAGCTCCATGTGTTTAGCGTAAGACAACATTGCCTGATAAAACAATACAGTTTCAAATCCTTCTCGGTATACTGTAAAAAATGACAGCAAGACAAATACCATCACACTGCCGGTTGTAGTTGCTTTCCAAACCTTTGACTTAACGAATTCAATCCATTTTTTCGTCTCTATTTTGTTAAGAACCCAAAAGCTAACCCAGAATAATACAGCTACAGCAGAAATTCCAGCTATAGCTTCGATAAGTTCTCTACTTGCACCAGAGAATTCAATAAAGAATTCTGCAATCATCCATGTTAATGCTGTTGCACCTGCAGCAAGAATTATACCATAATAGACATGTTTTTTGAATTGCTCGTTTCTGGAAGCTTCTAAATATGTAATTATTGCTCCTATGATTAAGGCAGATTCTAATCCTTCTCTAAATATAATAGAAAATGACGAGGTAAAGGCAATACCAGGAGCTATTGTACCAATTCCTGAAACTAGTCTTTCCGATTCATCTAATCCTTTCTGGATTTCACCGATCTTTTTTACAATATTTTCATACTCTGATCTTTGTTCTATCATGTTTCTGAGTTCAGCAAATTTAATTTCCATATCTAACGTAAAATCTGGATCGATTGGTCTAAGGGGTATTTCTATACTCTCATAACTATCTAGGTAAGCAGAACGTGCTACAAGTAATGCTTCATCATTTTTCTCTTCTTTTACTAAGTCCAATACCTTTTGGAGATTTAATCTAATTTGATCTATATCATTTCTAACATCTTGTTTTTGAGTATTAGTAGATTGACCCATCTCGATACGATTTCCTTGAAAGGAGCCAAAACCTTTACTAAGTTCTTCAATATTGGCAAGGTTATTTCCTGAAGAAGTTAATCCTGCTGAAATACTATTGTTGTTATTATTATTAATTACTATTGATGGGTCATTTTCTAAAATTAATTTAGCATTATCTAGCTTAGTTATTATTTGAGTAATAAATGGTTCAATAATTTCTAATTTTTCATTGTTTTTAATAAGTTTTCGTAAATCTTCTCTCATATCAATTTCTATATCAACCATTAGATTTGGATCAATTTTTTCTATAGGAGCTTCTAGGTATTCATAATTATCCAAATAGGCAGACATGGCATGCCTATCAGCTTGTTTGTAATCATTGTTTTCTCTTATTTCAACAATCACATTATTTAATAATGTGTGAATAGTTGAGAAGTAATTTTGATATTCATCGGGAAGATTTGATGAATTACTGGTAGTTAACAATTTGTTCAAATAGCTTTGAAGTGATATAATAGATGATGATAAAGCATTAAAATTGTTTTGATTCAAATTTTGTTCTATTTTTGAATACATTGAAATTAGTTGGTTATTTTCTTTTTCATCAATTTCATTAGGTGGAATTTGATTGATTTGAAATTTTGATCTTTCTAATATTCCTTTTATATTTTCATATTGCAGATTTTTTTGTTCCAGATCTTGGGATGAATTGGAAATATGTAAAAAGTTAAAGGCATCTTGTAATAATTGAATTGAGCTTTGAATTAAAAAATTCTTGTCATGGAGAGTATTATTTGCTACTATTTTACTATTTATTAAATAATTTGTTTTTCTTACTTCATCTATTGTTTGTTTAATTTCCTTCATAGGTATAGTTTTAACATCCTTTAAAAAAATAGGCAGATCAGTTAAAAGTTTCTCTAATTTAGAAGATAATTCGGGAATAACTGCTTGCAAATCAGATTTTATATTAGGAAAGATATTTGAATGTATAATATAAGCATGGGCAAATGCTTTATTCAAATTGTTTGTAGCTATATTTTTTTCACTAAGATCTAATTGAGAATTTATTCTTTCAAGATTAATAAATATAATAAATTTCTTTTTGATATCTATTTGAGAATCTAAATTCTTAGTTACAGAATCACTTTGTGAATATCCATTATTGAACAATGTAAATGTAAAGAAAAAAAAAACTACAAATGTAAATACATAATATAATTTGATAGTATTTATTTTATTTGTCATTTAATTTTCCCTCGTGTAACGTTATATATATTAGGTTTACCTAACTATTTAGCTATATTTAAATATATAGAATATTCAGAATGAGTATCGTTAGATAATCAATTTATAAATATTATAAATAAGTTCATATAATAATATTTTTTTATTAATATAATGAAAAAATATGAATATTCCTTTTTTTGGTCATTTCTGATAATTTTTTTAATATTTATCAATCTTTCTAATTATTTTCCTATTTATCCATTGGACAAGGTAATAGCAAATATAGAACCCTCTTGTGGACTTTTAAAAGACCATAGAATTAACATGACTGTAAATGGCTTTAATCAGAACGGGAATGTATACTGGGAGTTCATTAATTCTAAAGGTGTACTAAATTATTATGGATATTTTGATACTAACGCTACAGGAGGATTTAATGATTATACTATAGCAGACGGTCTTTTACCAAATATATATACACTTCGTTTTTTTGATGATAAAAACAACGATTATGTTAAAGATCCTAATGGCGTAGAGATCAATTTGACCTATTCTGTTCCTTGTAATCGATAATTCTAGATAAATAAGATATCGTTAGAAGTATGGTCAAGATGCCTGCAGTTACTTTCATCTCTTTGATGAATGTTATTTCTATTTTTTAATTTTTGGATCATAGAATATACAAATAATTTTAACAAAATCTATACACGACAGTTCCAATTTGTTTTAGTATAGGATAGTCATCATATATGCAATCTCAATAATATATAAAACTATCTAACAATAAAATCCTTTTTTGATCTCACAAAGCATATCTTTTACATTCATATCTATTTCACTTGGATCTATTTTGGAATCTATTCCTTTTGTCAGCTTGTTGAGATGTGT
>JBIOXM010000041.1:0-3370 GCA_044869655.1 Nitrososphaeraceae archaeon
ATAATCAACTAAATTTTATTCTTCAAAATCGAGGTCTAGTTTGCTATTATGAAATCAAAAAGGGAAATGCGTGATAAAGAAAATACAGAAAGGCTGGAGAGTACTATTTCAACTTTAGAATCATTCAAAGAGAATAAAGACCTTCCAAGGGTAATACGCAACCAAATAAAAGATATTTATGATATTCTAAAAGAAGAAAAAAATGGTAGTATATCGGTTCGAGCAGCTAATGCAGTTAGCATGCTGGATAGTTTAACGCAAAACAGACATATGGAATCACATATCAGAACAACTCTATGGCAAGTAGTTTCTAAGTTAGAAAGTATAAGAGAACAGTAATGGAAATATTGTTTTTGTAGCAGACTTATTATTCCACACTATTTATGGGCTTGCTAAAGTTTTTAAAATTTGATAATTTAAAAAGAGAGTTAAGAAAAGGCCATTTCAAGTTAATTTTTGCTTCAGGAATCAGTTTAATTTTAATAGGAATTTTTTTTATAGTCTTAATATATCACTTACTCTTAAATTAGAAAACATAAGTTCTAGATATCAAACCAAAGCAAGCCAGCTAAAAATAACAATTATAACTTTAAGATGTTTACAATTCTTAAATGGTTAAGAAAAAAGCGAATTATAATGTTATATTTCCTGGTGAACATGTGGCGTTTATTGAAGAATTTGAAAGTGGAAAAAATACCTTTGTTGTAGATGGTTCTATAAAATCTTTGAGTTTCGGAAAAAAAGAATACGACTTTAAAAAGAGGCGAGTTGAGATAGAAAGAATAAAACAAGCCAATTTTCCAAAAATAGGAGACGTTATAGTAGGATATATTGAAATGTTATTTGGAAGTATGATTTCTATACGAATCTTATATCTCAATAATAAAAAATTTTTTTCAGGTCTATCTGCAATTGCCTCAACAAGGATAACCTCTGACTCAGGAGGGTGGAATTCCAGAAGAGAGAGAGGTGAAAGAAGACCAAAATTAGTTTATAGAGTTGGAGATATAGTAAGAGGAAGAATTTTTAGCTTGATGAACTCATCTGCTCATGCTACTATAAACGATAAAGATTTTGGGGTCGTGTATTGTATATGTTATATCTGTGGAGGTGATACCGTCAAATTGAATAATACTGTTAAGTGCATTGAGTGTGGAATGATGGAAGAAAAAAAATTGGCACTTGATTTTGGTAAAGAAGTATTATTATCATTAGCAAAAAGAAGAGAATAATATGGATAAATGTTAAGATCGTTATTATTCTCAATTTTTTCATAATTAGTAAATTTATTTTATTTTTTTATCAACTATTTTTGGTAAAATAGATTATAGGACATCTTGGTAAATTTCTGAAAGTGATAAAAGAAATCTATTTGACTAATTCTTGGTGAGAAAATAATGACAACAAATTATAAAATTTATAAAAATAACATGATTAGATTAGTTTTAATTTTATTTATAATTTCATTTACCATTATCTATTCAAATCTTTTATACCTTCATAGTGTGCAAGCACAAATTGGAAAATTTGGAACCTTTAATGGTAATAATTTTCAATATGTAAAAGATTCAGAATTATTTCAATTAAATCAATTTTCAATTGCGACTTGGTTCAAAACTAATAATACAGATCCCCATGTGTCATTTTTAGTTAATAAAGGTGGATTTGGATCCGAAGCTGTCGGGGAAAATATGAACTACGGATTTTGGATAACCTACCTTGGTCATCTTCAAGCAGGATTTGAAGCAGAAGACTCTTCAAATTACTTTGTAACTTCCAAAAAGCCAGTCAATGACAATAAATGGCATTATGCTACAGTAACTTATGACGGATCATTACTGAAGTTATTTATTGATGGTGTGCTTGACCATAGTATAAATACAAAGAATGCTAAACCAGATATTACAGGGAAAAATAGGATTACCATTGCTGCAAACTCTCTCTTTAAAGATAAGTTATATGTGGGTGATGTAGATGAAGTTCGTATTTGGGATAGATCTCTTACCACAGCAGAAATATATGATGCATACACACAAAACAAATTCAATTTAGATAATCAATTAGTATTTGTTTCCTTTGGAGATAATACGTCTTGTAAACCCGAAAAAGCTGTTAATGTTACCTCTATAGGTAATGCTGCAAATAATACAGAACTCAATGCAATTGATGGTAATCAAACTACCAGATGGTCTAAATATGGACTAGACTCGTGGGTTCAAGTTGATTTAGGTAAAGAAAAGGAAGTATGTAATATTGATATATCTTGGTATAAAGGTGATCAGAGGAAAATTCAATTCACTGTATCTGCATCTGTAGATGGCGAAATTTTCAGCAATTTGTTTTCTGGAACTAGTAGTGGACTTACCACTGGACCGGAAAAATTTGATATTCCAGACGTTAAAACTCGTTTTCTTAAAATTACCGTTAATGACAATTCAATAAATGATTGGTCAAGTATATCTGAGATTGATATCAATAATCCCCTAGTTCCGGGTTCCCCTTCTCCATGTTTACCCTTAAATGTCCCTGCCGATCATATTACATCAATAAGTAATCCCCCTAATAATACTAAGGCTAGTTCTGTTGACAATGATCTCTCTACCAAATGGTCCAGTCTAGGATTAGGTTCATGGTTACAATTTGATCTTGGACAAGAAAAACAAATATGTGATATTGGAATTTCGTGGTATAAAGGAAATCTTCGTTATATCAATTTTACAGTCTCTGTGTCTTCCGATGGTTATGATTTTAAACAAATTTTTTCAGGCACAAATAGTTATACTACTGACAAAAGTGAAGTTTATGATATCCCTGATACTGTTGGCAAGTACCTTAGAATTACTGTCACTGGCAATAGTGTAAATGATTGGGCCAGTATCAATGAAGTTGATATATTTGCTAATCCGATTCAAAAAGAATCATTTACATCTGCATCACTCATAAATATATTGACTCAGGTCATCAATGATAATGGAGGAACTAAACAAACAAAAGATTTTATTATTTCAGTTAATGGTACCCAGGCAACTCCAAATTCATTCCCGGGAAATCCTGATGGACAATCTGTATCTCTACAGCCGGGAAGTTATGAAGTTAAAATAAGTAACTTCTCTGGATATAAAACTACTTTATCGGCTGGATGTAAAGGGGTTATAGATTCGGGTGACAATCTAGAATGTGTGATAACATTTGATGATATAAATCCTGGAACTTCCTCTAATGAATTAAAAAACTCTATCGATAATATGACAAGTAATAATATGACAAGTAACAATCTGACAAGTAACAATCTGACAAGTAACAATCTGACAAGTAACAATCTGACAAGTAACAATCTGACAAGTAACAATCTGACAAGTAACAATCTGAC
>JBIOXM010000042.1:0-40315 GCA_044869655.1 Nitrososphaeraceae archaeon
AATAACTTTTCCATTTAAAATGCTTAAACCTTGTAATTTTCCCTCTTCACTATTATTAAACAACATTTCCATTCCTAAACAAATGCCCAATATAGGAAAATCTTTTTCGACTAATGCATCAAAATCATTTCTATGGGGTTCTAGTGATTGAATAGCCGGATCAAAATTACCTACTCCAGGAAGAATTAATCCATCATGTTTATGCATATTTTTTAAAGATTTAATTATGGAAACTTTTGTGGCTCCATTTCTTTCCAAAGAACATTTTAAACTATAAAGATTACCTGCACCATAATCAAAAATTGCAATATCATTCAATATCACATTACTCCTTTTGTACTTGGAATCCCATCTCTTTGATAATCTATACCTGAAGCCATTCTAAACGCTATTGCAAATGACTTCATTGCTGCCTCTATTTTATGGTGGTCATTTTCGCCATATTGTATATTAATATGAATACATGCATTAAGATTTTGTAATAAACTTTCTATAAAATGTTCCAAATCCTCTTTTGCAATTCCTTCTATTTCATCTCTAATTAATCCTAAATTTATTTTATGAAATTGTCTTTTAATTAGATCAATTGCTGATATAGCCATTACTTCATCCATTGGAATTATTGCATATCCATATCTTCTAATTTGTGTTCTAGTTGATAAGGCATCATTGAGAGTCTGAGAGAGGGTTATAGCTACATCTTCAATTAAATGATGAGAAATACTATCATTTGATTTTGCCTCTAGATAAATATCTATCATACTATGTTTTCCAAATGTTGAGATTAAATGATCTATAAATGGAATTCCAGTTTTAATTTCTACATTCCCAGAGCCATCAATATTAACACTCACACTTACATCGGTCTCTTTTGTACATCTATCTTTAACTGATATTCTTTTATGAGATTTATCCAAGTCAAGAGGTTCCGAATTCAATTAAGAATATTCCTTATGATACTTTATTTAATATATATGGTAAATCATTTACACTTTTAATTATTATATCTGCTTTTTTCTCCATAAACTTATTAATTAACTCATATGTATTACTACTACAACCATATACTCCACAAAAAATAATATTAGTTTTGGTTTTGTTAGGGTTTGTTTGATTTAATTCTTCTTCTGCTCTTCTAGCCATTATTAGATCTTCAACAGAGTCTCCACAATAGAGAATATTATTTCTTATTTTAATTTTATTTATTATTTTTTTTAATCCATATGGATTTGGTTTAGCGAATTTTCTGTTCTCATCCTCTAGAAATATGCTATTCTTCTCGTTTAACAAATCAAATTTATTATCTAGAGCATAAGCTGCTGCAATCTTACTTCTTCCCGAAACCATTGCAATTTTATCGTTAAATCTTTCTATTAATTTTCTAACTGTATTATCTGTAATCACTATTCTATCATTTTCTATGAGCGGTTTGCCAAAATAATATTTAGATTTAATTTTATATCTTTCTAAAAATAATTCTTGTCCATAAAAAAATTCGTCAAATACCGTAGAAACTATACTGTCTCTAACTTTTCCAGGATAGTTCAAATAACTACGAATTTTATCAATATTTATCAAATAATCAGAAGGAGATATTTTATTAACTCTTAATTTTTCAAGATATCTCTCAACAGATTCTATGCCAGTCTCATCAGCATGTTCTGCTACCTTCATCAGAAATTTTTCAAGATTGGCATTTCCAAGGTCTTGATGTGATAATAGTGCTAAACTAATTGCATAGCTTGTATCAGCATCATTGTTGAAACCTCCAGTCTGTCTAAATTTCAAAATGATCTTATCTGTAACTAAACTTTTCAAATCTCTTTGAATGAGATTTTTGACTACAAATTGGACTGTATTTTTTATTGCCTCATTATAAGATTTTTTTACATCAATTAAAACTCCATCAATATCAAAAATAATATAGTCAATATGGAAACATCTTCTCATTTTAAAAATAAAACTATTATTATTTAATTTATAATACATTATATTGCCTTATCTAAGGATCTTAAAAATTTATTATTCATCATTCTTGTTCCAATAGTTACTCTAATATGACCTCCTTTTCTATCTTTTATCCTTCCTATTGTTTTAACTGCAATATTATCTTTTTTTAATTGGGCTAAAACATACTCATATTTATTCATATCAGATATCTGAAAAAAAATGAAATTAGACTCAGTCTGAAAAACTTTTATTTCATCATTAATTTCTTTTAACGAATCTAATATTCTTTTACGTTCATTTTTTATAATTTTAATAGTTTTCTCAATATATTTTGAATTCTTTAATATTTCACTTCCTATATTCAAAGAAATATTATTTATTGCATAAGGATACTGTATAATAGTTTTAAATGTATGTGCAAAATCTTCATTAGCAATACAATAGCCCAATCTTGCTCCTGCTAATCCAAATGCTTTTGATAATGTTCTTAATAGTATTATATTCTGACTTTTTATTGTTTCATAACAAAATGAATAACTAGCAAACTCTACATAGGCTTCATCTATAATTATTAATTTATCATCAAAATTTTTAATTAACTCAATTAATAATTCTTTATCAAATTGATTACCTGTAGGATTATTAGGTGAACAGATGTATATTATTTCTGATTTTTTTGCACTTTGAATAAACTTTTTGTTATCAATTGAATTATCTTGTAAAAGAGGTACTTTGTCTACTTTTAAGGAATATAATAAACATCTATCAATAAAATAAGAAAACGTAGGAGTAAAGGTAGTTACTCTTTTTTCTTTTCCAAAGACTGAAAGGATTAAATCTATTATTTGATCAGAGCCATTTCCAATAGCTATATATTTTTTATCTATTTTAGTATATTTTGAAAGCTGTAAATAAAAATTATCAACTTGTTGTAATGGATATTCTCTTAAATCCTCTCTTTCTGCAGCTTTGACAGCTATTTTTTTGATAAAATCTTTTTTTAAAGCAAGATTTTCATTTGCATCTAGTTTTAATCCTTTATATTTTTCCGGTTTTTTGTAATAATCTAGTTTTCCTAATTGACTTAATTTTGATTCAAACCATTTATCCATACTTTATTTCTCATCATCTATTTTTGATTTGGACGATCTATCACTCTTTCTTTAACTGCTTTATAATGATTAATCAATCCTTCTTCTTCAGTTATTATCTTGACGTAAGGCTCAATTTCCTCAAGCTCCTTTTTTGAAGATTTAACTATATTTGAAATACGGACAAAATCTAATATTGATAAAGATGTTCTTGATTTACCAAATCCCATTGTAGGAAGAACATGATTTGAGCCTAAACAATAGTCACTAGCTGCAGATGGAGTATTTTCACCAATTAAAGTAAGTCCTGCAGATGTAATTTTTTTAACCATTTTTAATTCATTTTGAGCCATAATCTGTAAATGTTCAGGAGCTATTTCATTAATAAATTCTATTGCTAAATTTTCATTTTCTGTTATAGCAATAAATCCATTTTCTTTTAAACTATTTGTAACTATTTCCTGACGTGAAATCTTATTTTCTAAAATATTATTAATTTCACCTTCAACTGTATTTGCAAATTTAGAAGAATTAGTTACTAATCCACATAACGTATCTTTGCTGTGTTCTGATTGAGAAATCAAATCTAAAGCAACATATTTGGCATTGGATTTATCATCTGCATAAATTACTAATTCCGTAGGACCTGCTAACATATCAATTGATACTATGTTTGAAACTAATAATTTTGCAATTGTTACAAACATTCCTCCTGGACCTACAATCTTGTCCACTTTCTTGATACTCTCAGTTCCAAACGCTAATCCTGCAATACCTTGTGCTCCTCCAATTTTGTATATTTCATTAACTCCACAAATATCAGCAGAAACTAACGTAAGGGGATCTATTTTTCCATTTATCTTAGTTGGTGTTATTGCTACTATTCTTTTAACTCCTGCTAATTTTGCTGGGGTTACACACATTATTAGTGTACTAGGATATCTTGCCAATCCACCAGGAACATAACAACCTACGCTAGAAATAGGTTGGATTATTCGTTGTATATTTTCATTTTGTATATATAACGATGATATTTTTTTAAGGTGTTCTAAAAGAATAGTTTCATTTCTTATCAATCGATTTCTAATAAGGTTAATAGTTTTAATATGCTCATCAGAAATACAATTGTATGCTTCTTCTATTTCTTCCCTGTTGACTTGTAATGAATCTAGTTCTATTTTATCGTATGCAGAAGTATATCTCTTTATAGCATCATCACCAAAATTTCGAACGTTTTCTATAATCTCCGAAGTTTTTTTAATTGCATCTTCAGAAAAATTACTCGATATTCTATAACGTATACTTTCTACATCTAATTTGGCATTTTTAATTTTTATTCTATGAATCAATTATTCTTCTTCTTTATCTATGTTGATCTCTTCTAATGGTAATATTTGTCTTGGTTCTGATACAACTAAACCTTGTGCTAATTTTCTCATAGTTGGAACCATTTTTATAAATTCATTCTTATCAATTATGGTATTCACTCCATACCATCCTTCTTCGCTTAAATTGCTAACTGTAGGTCTCTTTAATGCTGGTAAAGTAGAAAGTAATTCGTCTAAATTTTCTTTTCTAACATTAACAAAAACATGCAGTTTTTTACGTGCTTCTACTACCCCTCTTAATAATGCAATCATATCTGCTATCTTCTCTCTCTTTTTATTATCTTTAAGAGAATTTTTATTTGCAATTAGAACAGAAGTAGATTCCATAATGGTATCTATAATTTTTAAATTGTTCTGAGCTAAAGTTGTTCCAGTTTCAGTAATATCACATATTGCATCTACATCTTCTGGTGGTTTAGCTTCTGTAGCCCCAAAAGAGAGAAATATTTGAACATTCTTATTTTCACCAACTCTAAGCCAAGGGGTAATAATCATAGGATTGCTATTTCCAAAATATTTCTGGTAGGCAATTTTAGATTTTATATAATGAGCTGTAGTCGTAAGATATTCTGCAGATATTCTAAGTGGTTTTTCTCTTCTTACATGATCTATAATCATTTCATCCAAATTATTAAATTGAAAACTTTCTGGTATAGCTATTACTTGTTTAACTCTACCATATTCTAAGTCAAGTAATATTTTCACATCTGCATTTGCTTCTCTAATCCAATCTCTCCCTGTAATTCCGACATCATATAATCCTTCTTGTACGTACGTAGGAATTTCCTGGGGTCTCAGAAGTTTAACTTCTATTTCTGGATCACTTAACTTAATTCTATATGTTCGTGCTCTACCGCTTATTTTTTGCCATGCTTCTTCAAGAATCTTTAAAGTTGCTTCTTCAATGGTTCCCTTAGGTACAACGAATTTTACTATGTGAGCCATAACTATAACAAAAAAATTTTCGTTTCATCAGATATATATCTACTTTGTATCAATTTTCATTTTTATTGATTAATTCGATAATTTCTTCGGCCTTATTTACAGTAACATTATTTTCTTGTACAAGTCTGCTTGCAACGAGATTGATTTGTTCATCGGTTGCTCCTGCCGTAATGGCTATATTTCGAGCATGTAATCTCATATGTCCTTTCTGGATTCCTTCGTCCGCTAAAGCACGAATTGCAGCAAAATTTTGAGCTAAACCTACCGCTACCATTATTAAAGAAAGTTCCTTGGCTTTTTTTATATTTAATATTTTCAAAGCTACTTTCACATAAGGATGTACTGAGCTTATTCCTCCGACAATTCCTATAGCCAATGGAATCTCAATTTCTCCCACTAAATCTCCTTCTTTTGATCTATACCATTTAGTCAAAGATCTATATTTTCCATCATTAGAAGCATATGCATGTGCAGCTGCTTCTATAGCTCTAATATCTTGCCCTGTAGCCATCGCTACTCCATCAATTCCATTCATCAAACCTTTGTTATGTGTAACAGCCCTGTATATGTCAGAATATGCAAATGCATATGCATATAAGATTCTATTCACACCAATCGAGCCACCAATCAATTCTTTTGGAAAAATAGCTTTACATCTAGCCATTCTTTTTGTTGAATAATTCGAAAGAATTTTTAAAATAACTGTACATTTAATTATTTTTTCTAATTCTGAACCAACTAATTCACACATTGTATTAATTACATTTGCTCCCATTGCATCTCTTGTATCTATAATTAACTCGATTATTATCATGTAACCCATTTTGTTGTTGCTTTCATCAAACATTTCCCTTAATTGTAAATCAATAGCATGTACTGATCTACTTTTTGAATTTGCTATTTCCAATAACTTTTCTTTATTATTCAATATTATTTTTTTAATTTTATCCCTTTCTTTCTTGTTAGAAAATTTGTCTTTATTATTCCTTTTATCTCGTGAAACTAATTGGATTTGTCCGATCATGATAGAATTATCTGCTTCAGCTAAAAATCCTCCTTTTATACTTGCAATTTTGGCAGCTTTACTTGCAGCAGCGATAACAGATGGTTCTTCTATCGCCATTGGAATTAAATATTTTCTTCCGTTTATAACAAAATTAGTAGCAATTCCTAATGGGATGGGTACAAATCCGATTGCATTTTCAATCATATTATTAATTTTCTTAAAAGTAAAATTTTTTGGAAAGTCCTCCAAGATTTCTGAATCTTCTTCAGTTATGTGAGCTTCTTTTTTTAAATATTGCAAACGTTCCTGATGATCTAACTCATAAAATTTTTTGATATTTTTGTTATTTTCCTTATTATTAATTTTGTCCACAAGAGTTTATGGTTTAAGTATTTTTAAAATTTTATCATCGTTAGATTGGATTATCCCTCTTCCATCTGTATTGCTAGTCAGAACGTATAGCGTACCGTCATTAGATTCAATGATATCTCTGAGTCGACCATAGCCTACTAATATATTATTTTGTTCTCCTGTTTCTACGTCTATTTGTCTTAAATGAGAACCCTTAAGAGTAGTTAAGATTAGATCATTTTGATAACCTAGTTTATTTGATGAAGCAAACGTCATACCAGAAGGTGCCACTGCAGGATTAAAACAAATAATAGCCTTCTGAGAAATATTTGATCCTCTGCATTCTACGTCTGGCCATCCATAGTTCTTTCCTGAAATAATCAAATTAATTTCATCAAATCCTGATGCACCATGTTCTGATGAATACATCTGTTTTGTTTTGGGATGCCATGCAATTCCTTGAATATTTCTATGTCCATAGGAATAAATAGATGAATCTTTAAACGGATTATCAGATGGAATAGATCCATCCGGATTTATGCGTAAGATTTTACCTGCAAGTGAAGATAGATTTTGTGCTAAAAGGGGATCAGAAGCATCACCAGTTGCAATATATAACTTATAATCAGGGCCAAACTTTATTCTTCCTCCATTGTTATATGGTGATCCAGGAATAGAATCAATTATGATCTTTGATTCAATAATTTTGTTATCTTTTTCTTTTAAAAGTAAAACTTTATTATAAAGTTCATTATCTTTCATATAGCTATGATAAACGTACATTAAATGATTTTCTGTAAAGTTAGGATGAAGAGCAATTCCTAATAATCCTGAACCACCATTTTGTGCAACTCTGATATAAGCTACGGGTTCATCAAGAAGGATTCCTTTTTCATCAATTACTCTGATCTTTCCATCACGTTCAGTAAAAAAGATTCTATTATCTTTTGCAATATCTATAGCCCAAGGTGTTGAGAGATTTTCTGCAATGATCTCGATACCTTTATTCTGATTTGTTGTATTACTCAAGAATGAGGGCTCTGGAATAGGAATAGTAGTATCTAACGGAGACATAAAAATTGAAAATATTGCACTTATAACGGCCAATATAGCCATTACTACTACTATCCCTACTCTTTTGTACATTAATGCGAGTTTGATTATCAAAGTCTAATAAAATTTTATACCTAGTCTTAAATTGATTCAATAATCTTTTTAAAACATAAACGCAGATGAGGAGATTCGAACTCCTGATCGCCCGAAGGCGAATCGGCTTGCTTTAACCTTGAAGATTCTCAAGGCCGACGCATTATTGTGTTCTGTAAAGAAGACCACTCTGCCACATCTGCACAAAGATAAGTCAAATAGCCTATTATTATATTTTAATAATATTTATAGTTAGTATCCAAAACAGTAAGTTTACCAAATTCAAAAAATATTTTTAAAAGAATTTAGTATGATAAAGCAATTGTTTTCTATAGGGAACATTTTTCCTACAATTTAGTTTTAATTGATATATTTTAAATATTATAAATTTAATGAGATCTTTTAAAATAGTTTACTAGTAATAAAAAATTTTGTCAATGCAAAATTTTTAATGTGTATAACGATACATAACAATGGTAAATAATTTGGTGATTAATTTTATCAAAAAACACTTATTTAATATCCTTATTCACATAAAATAGTTAAAAATGATTCCCATTAACAGACCTTGGATAGATAATGAGGAGAAACAAGAAATTATTAAAGTCATTGATGAAAACGCTCTTACGAGTGCTGCAAGAGATGGCGGTAAAAGAGTTCAAGACTTTGAATCATCTCTACGAGAATTTTTAAATGTTAAACATGCCATCTCAGTTAATTCTGGTACAGCAGCTTTACATGCAGCATTACTTGCACTAGATATTAAGACTAACGATGAAGTATTACTTCCCTCTTTTACATTTGTAGCAACTGCCAATGCAGTGGTTGCATCTGGCGCCAAACCTGTTTTCGTAGATATTAATACTAAAGACTATACTATCGACCTTCAAGATCTAAAGAAAAAAATATCTAGAAAAAGTAAAGCTATAATACCTGTTCATCTTTATGGTCATCCTGCAGATCTAATTGAACTAAATGAAATTGCAAACCAGCATTCCATTTACATTATTGAAGACGCTTGTCAATCACTAGGATCAACTTATAAAAATAAACAAACAGGGACTTTTGGAACAATGGGATGTTTTAGTATGTATGCTAGCAAAGTGTTAACAGCTGGTGAAGGTGGAGCTATTGTAACAAACGAAGATAAATTAGCAGACACATTAAAGATGATTAGAAATCATGGTATGGTTGAAGGATATGATACACGACTTTTAGGGCTTAACTATAGACTTCCTGAATTAAGTGCTGCAATAGCTAAAATACAAATGAAAAAATTAAAAACAATTTTAGATCTTAGAAGAAGAAATTCCTCATTATTATCTAATTTGCTAGAAACAATTATTGAAAAGTATAATATTCAAATTCCACAAGAGGATCAAATAAAGAAATTTAATTGGTATCTATATACGTTAGCATTTAACGGTTCTGGTGACGTAACTCTGCGAGATCACATCAAGAAAAAACTGATAGAAAATGGAATAGGAGTAGCTGTATATTATGATCCTCCTGTTCATAAAACACCTTTTTACCAGAAATTTTCTTTGAATGGTGGTGATTTACCAAATACCAATTGGTCAAGTGAACATGTTTTATCGTTTCCAGTTCATCCAGGGGTGTCCGAAATGGATATACAAAACATAGTAAATGTGCTCGAGAAAGAATTACAAAATATTGTATAATTAATTAAAAGATTTATAATTATTTTTAAATATTTCTTTTAAATTAATTTATTATTAGTTTAGGACAAACTTTTTTATAATACTATGTAGTGACTTAGCAACAGGAATGGCGTTAGATACTGGTGATACTGCATGGATGATAGTCGCAACAGGACTTGTCATGTTAATGACACCTGGCTTGGGATTCTTTGAAGCTGGTTTAATTCGATTTAAGAATGGTCTTTCAGCAATAATGCACACATTTTCTGGGCTGGCAATTCTTTCCACCCTGTGGTTTATTGTTGGTTTTACTTTGGTCTTTGGGCCTACTCAAGGAGGTATAATAGGAGGATTAGATCATGTTTTCTACAATGGCGTAAAGGTTCATGAAGGATATGGAGTAAATGTTACAATTCCTGGAGTGACTTTTGCTACCTATCAAATGATGTTCGCTGTTATTACTCCTCTATTAATTTCTGGTGCATTTGCCGAAAGAATGAAGTATAGTGCTTTTTTCATATTTGCCATAGCTTGGAGCCTATTCATTTATTTTCCAGTAGCTCACTGGATCTGGGGAGGCGGATGGTTAGCACAACTTGGTGTATGGGACTTTGCAGGTGGTATAGTAATACATACAACCGCAGGTATGGCAGCTCTTGCTGCGGGACTTGTATTCGGAAGGAGGAAGAATTTTGGACCACAAATAATGGTCCCCCACAATTTACCACTAGCGGTAGTAGGAGCTACTATGTTATGGCTGGGATGGTTTGGATTTAATGCTGGTAGTGCAGTAGCTGCTAATGGCGTTGCAGGAAACGCTCTTTTGACATCGCAAATAGGAGCTTCAACATCTACGTTAGTGTGGCTATTTTTATCATGGAAACGTTCAGGAAAACCCTCTATAGCTGCCGTCATAAATGGTGCAATAGCTGGACTCGCTGGTATTACCCCTGCTGCTGGTTACATCAGTGGAGAATCTGCTTTTATTCTGGGGATCATCCTAGGATTTGGATCATACTATGGTATAGTATTATTCAAAGAAAAATTAAAGATAGACGATGCATTAGATGTTAGTTCCGTTCACGGTGTAACAGGTATTTTAGGTGCTTTAGCAATAGGAGTCGCTGCTAGTCCTTTGATAATGCCAAATGGACCTGTAGGATGGATACATGGAAATCCAGCACAACTAGGTATACAGGCATTTGGAATTGCCGTGGCTGCAGCCTTTGCGTTTGTTGTATCCATAGCAATTTTCAAGATCATAGATAAGACTATTGGCCTAAAAGTATCAGACGAAGAGGAAGAAGCAGGCTTGGATATAACGCAGCATGCAGAAAAGGCATTCAATGACTAGCTTCCAAATTTTTTTCTTTTTTAATTAATAAATCAAAATAAATTTTATCATATTTCTATATTAATTAGTTAGCAATTAAGCAAGAGTCTTAAATATATAAAGAAACTGCTTTTAATTCACATATGATTTATATAATATATGTTCATGGATAAAATAGATACAAATGCCAATAGATCCAGACTTTCCAAAAAATAATCAAGTAATTGGTAAAATCCAACTTTCAGATGGTGAACATTTTCACTATAGATGGGGCCCAGGTAACCCAAAAGGTGAATCATTCGAAAATGAAGAAGTAAAAGCAGCCTATGCTGCAAGAGGCGAAGAACAAGTTCCATTAGGTGTAAGTGGTACCATGGTAGCCGTTGATTGGGATTCTTGTGTAGCAGACGGTGCATGTATTGAAGCCTGTCCAGTTCAAGTATTTCAATGGTATAGAACAGAAAAGGATGTTCCTGCCAAAGATGCCCATACAGAAACATTTGAAGGAACTGGCTCTGCAGTAAAGGAAGAAAGAAAAGATTATACAGATAAAGCCGATCCTATCAGAGAACATGATTGTATCTGGTGTATGGCCTGCGTTTCAGTTTGTCCACCACAAGCAATCAAAGTAGATCAAGCTGCATTAGAATTCCATGAAAAAGCAGAAGGAACATACAATGCGTCAATTTCAACAGGAGGAGCTCCACCACCACATGCTCACTAAATCTTTTTTTTATTTAATACAATAAATTATTTTAGTTTCGTTTAAAAATTTTTTAGGAAATATCAGATTACTATTAATCAGTTATAAAGAACTTCATAGTAAGTATTTCTTCGACAGACAATAATAATGGTTGTTATAACTGATTCCTATATGGGAATATTTACTCCAACAGATATATCTGATAGAATAATACAATTTATTGAAAAAAAAATTGAATTTCCATTTATTAAGGAAGATGAAATAGTTGGAATATTTTATTTGTTTGGAAAAGATAATAAAGTAACTAGTGAATTAGAAATCTTATCTGTTAGAAATATAGCAAAAAAGACTATGGAACAACAAGCTAGAAACATTAAAATCTTTCATGAATTTAAAGAAAATAAACTTGATTCTGAGTTTATAAGAGAAGAATATAACAAAAGAATATTACAAATAAGCATAGAAGAACAAATGTACTTGTCTTCCCCTTCACATCTGCGTTCTAGAATAGTAGGAGATCCAACAATTCAATCCAACTGCTTTGAACAGCATATTGCATATTATAAACAAGATTATTTTTATGAACTATTTAAACAACCTTTTAAAAAAACAGAAATTCCATTTTATCTAATCAATAAATTGGAGAGAAGAATGCTTATGTTATGTTATAATGTATCTGATTCCTCAAAACTACCTTACAATAACACAGTATATCCATTTTTTCAATGGTTAAATGACAGGTAAAGAAAATTTGATTTTACTTAAACAAAAGAATTTTTTTCAGAATTAACAATTACATATTAATAATAAATTTAAGTGAATTTTCTACAATGTTCTTATGCTTGTTGTATAACTACTTTTAAAAGTAAGAAAAGTCATCTACTGATATGTACAAATTGTATTTATTATTATTATTATTTCAATCGTCTTGAAATTTCTTTTTATTTAGTAGTTACCACAAAATACATTAGTAAGAAAAGTGTAAATTGAATATGGAACAACAAACTAAAGCAGATTATGAATTGTTACTTGATAGACTTCATAATAAATTAGGAACAACAGCTAAAAAAGAAGTCTCTAGATTAGAATTACCTGTTCCACAAATAATTTGGGTTGGCCAGAGAACAATATTTAGAAACTTTATGGATTTTCCAAAAGCATTACGTCGCGATCCAGAAAAATTATTACTATATCTTAATAAAGAGCTTGCTTCGGCTGGTTATATTAACGGTGATAGAGTTATTTTTTTAGGACGTAAAGTGCGCTCATCATTTGGTGCGTTAATTGATAGATATGTAAAAGATTATGTCATATGTCCAGTTTGTGGTAGCCATGATACAAGAACAGAAAAAAATAAAAAATTAGGCTTTTTATTGTGTGAGGCATGCGGAGCAAAATCTTCTATCAAAGGCAATTATGCATAATTAATTATTAATAACAATATTTCAATAGTCCTTTTTTATAAGAACTGTGATTCAACGATGATCCTCTACTTTCTAGAAAATATGATTTTATTGATAAAAAAATTATTTTCATTTTTATTTTCTAATGTACATAGGTGTACCCCCTATTCTACATGTTGTTTTATTCTATTTTCAATTTGTCCTTTTGGTAACGCGCCAACCATTACATCAATAACCTGTCCTTCTTTCAAGATCATTAGAGTGGGAATACTTTGAATTCCAAATCTTTGTGATATGTGAGGATTTTCATCTACATTTACCTTACCAAATACTATTTTTCCAACATATTGCTCTGCTAATTGTTCTATTATGGGTGATACCATTTTACATGGACCACACCACGCAGCCCAAAAATCTACTACTAACAAAGAGTATTTTGATTTCTCTATATCAAAATTTGAATCGGTGAGATCAATAGGCTTGTTAATTTTTTTTATTTCATTCATCGATCTCAATTTTTCTTCTAGGATCTCTTTTTTTCTTTTCATAATAGCAGAAATCTCCTCATCTTCTGTAATTGGCATATTTTTTTTTTTGGTATACTATATTTAATTTGTATGATATTATGTTTCATTTAATTTTCAAACTTATTCTCTTATTTCCAACGATATCTAATTATCCGGCCTTATTCATTTGAATATAATTAATATGATCAATAATGATAATTTTGTGGAAAAAGATGAAAAACAAATCAACGATAATAGTGATTCCTTAAGAGAAGAATTGGAAAAAACAAAAATTGAATTAGAAGAAACAAAAAAGAAAGCAGAAACAAATCTTAACAAATTAAAGTATATGATGGCTGATTTTGACAATTATAGAAAACAGATAGAAAAACAAATGACTTCTACTATAGAATCAAATAAATCTAATCTTCTTTCTCTATTTTTAACTGTTCATGATGATTATCAGAGAGCATTCAATATAATAAAAAAGAATAAAGATCTTGATAAGGTTGTTCTTAATGGATTAGAAGGTATTTTAAAAAAATTAGATAACATTTTGAAATCTGAAGGTATAACTCCAATTGAAACAATAGGAAAGATTTTAGATCCAAGCAAACATGATGTAATTAGCTTCTCATATAATGATGATCTTCCAGAAAATACTATTACAAATGAAATACGTATCGGTTATATGCTTAATGACAAAGTTCTGAGACCCAGTCTAGTTGAAATATCCAAAAAAAATATAATGAACAATAATATAGATGAATCAAACTAAAATATAGGTGATTATTAAAGATGGGAAAAATTATTGGTATCGATCTAGGAACTAGTAACTCTGCAGCAGCAGCAATGATAGGCGGTAAACCTACAATAATACAAGCAGCGGAAGGTGCTTCAGTTGGTGGAAAAGCTTTTCCATCTGTAGTAGCGTTTACAAATACAGGTGAGTTGTTGGTTGGAGAACCAGCCAGAAGACAAATGATATCCAATCCTGAAGGAACTGTTTATGCTGCTAAACGCAAGATGGGTACAGATTTTAAATTTAATGTAAGAGGAAAGAGTTATACTCCTCAGCAAATTTCTTCATTTATTTTACAAAAGATAAAAAAAGATGCTGAAGCATTTTTGGGAGATACAGTGGATAGAGCTGTTATTACTGTACCAGCATATTTCAATGATAATCAGAGACAAGCAACAAAAGATGCAGGTGATATAGCAGGATTACAGGTAGTAAGGATTATCAATGAGCCTACTGCCGCTTCACTTGCTTACGGATTAGATAAAATTCAAAAAGATTTGAAAATTATGGTTTTTGATTTTGGGGGAGGAACATTGGATGTAACTATTATGGAAATGGGTGGAGGAGTGTTTCAAGTTAAAAGTACCTCCGGAGATACTCAACTTGGAGGAACCGATATGGATAATGCTATTATTGAATATATTTTACAAGAATTCAAACAACAAACAGGATTAGACGTAAGAAACGATAAAGCTGCTATGATGAGAATAAGAGAAGCAGCAGAAAAATCAAAAATAGAATTATCTAATCTCGTATCAACTGAAATAAATCTTCCATTTTTAGCTTATGATCCTTCTACTGGACCAAAAAATCTTATAATTAATCTAACACGTTCAAAACTGGAAGAACTCTTAAGACCAATTGTTGAAAAAACTAAGAATCCTATGCAACAAGCAATCCAAGATGCCAAACTTACTCCTGCAGAGATTGATAAAATTATTATGGTTGGAGGACCAACTAGAATGCCTATAGTTAGGCAATTTGTTGCTACAATAATGGGTAAAGAACCTGAAAGAGGAGTTGATCCAATGGAAGCAGTCGCTCTGGGTGCTGCAATACAAGGGGCTATTATTGCAGGGGATATTTCATCAGATATTTTACTTGTAGATGTTACTCCATTAACTTTAGGACTGGAAGTTTTAGGAGGTCTTAAAGAGGCATTAATAGAAAGAAATACAACTATTCCTACCAAAAAAAGTAAGGTTTTTACAACCGCGGCAGACTATCAATCTGCAGTTACCATTCATGTAGTACAGGGAGAAAGACCTATGGCTGCAGATTGTGTTTCATTAGGAACTTTTAACCTTACCGGTATTCCACCTGCTCCTAGAGGAGTCCCTCAAATCGAAGTAACATTTGATATTGATGCAAATGGAATTCTAAACGTTACTGCCAAGGATTTAGGTACTTCTAAAGAAGCAAAAATAACTATTACAGCAACCACAAAATTATCGAAAGATGAAATAGAAAAACTAAAGAAAGAATCAGAACAGTATTCTGAAGCAGATAAGAAAAAGAAAGAAGAGGCAGAAATTAGAAATGAAGCTGAAAATCTTGTCTATTCGGCAGAAAAACTAGTTAGCCAAGATTTCAAAGACAAAATTAAACCTGAACAAACAGAAAAGATAAACAAGGCAGTACAAGAATTAAAAGATGTCATTGCTAGTAATAATATTGAAAACCTAAATGACAAAATTAAGGAAACAAAGAATCTACTCGCTGAAATAAGCACAGAAATTTATAGAACAGTTGGAGCAGCAAATCCAGCCGCCGGTGGTGGACAGGGAACAACAACTACTACTGAGGATTTCACAAATCAAAGTGAAACTAACAGAGGAGATAATTCAAATCCTACTGCTGATACATCTAATAATAGTAGTTCTACAGATAAATCTACATCGCCTGGCTCCTAACATGTCCAAAGATAAAAATAATCCATTTTTTATTTAATATTGATTCATTACGGGATTATTTATGGCTAACAAACGAGATTATTATGAAATTTTAGAGATACAAAAGAATGCTTCTAAAGATGAAATTAAAAATACATACAGAAAACTAGCATTAAAATACCATCCTGATCGGAATAAATCACCAGGTGCAGAAGAAAAATTCAAAGAAATTTCTGAAGCTTATGCAGTTCTTTCTGATGATGAAAAAAGAAAAAGATATGATACTTATGGACATGTAGGAGCAGAAGATGTATTTAGAGGATCTGAAGCAAACTTTGAAGAGGTCTTTAGAGATATGGGGTTTGGTGGCTTTGCAAAAACTATTTTTGAACAAATGTTTGGTGGTAGAGGAGGAGCAGGAGGATTCGAAGGATCTACTAATCCATTTGGTGGTTTTAGTTTCAACATAGGAGGTAATAGAAGAAAAGGTAGAGATATTCTCTATGATATGGAACTCTCATTAGAAGACGTTGTAAGAGGAAAAAAAGATGAGATTGAATTACCAAAGTTTGAAAGTTGTAACGATTGCGGTGGAACAGGAGCTGCCCGTGGAACTAAACCACGTACATGCAATACTTGTAATGGTCAAGGTCAAACTCGTAGAGTTTATAATCAGAATCGTTTTTCCACCTTTATTTCGTTAGAGCCATGTCAAACTTGTAATGGTAAAGGCCAAACGATTGATAAACCTTGTACTATTTGTCTAGGATCGGGTAAAATAAAACAAAATAAGAAATTAAAAATAAATATTCCCTCAGGGATTGAAGATGGGATGACTTTGCAACTAACTGGAGAAGGTGAATATTCGGAGCAAGGACCTCCTGGAGATCTCTTAATTAGACTTCACGTTTTACCTCATAATTTGTTTGAGAGGTTAGAAGATGGTCATGTATTATATAATCTAAATCTTGACTACCCTAGTCTAGTATTGGGAACCGAAATTAAAGTTCCTACTTTACATGGTTATGAGAAATTAAAAATTCCTGGAGGAACTCAAGCAAATACCATTTTAAAGATTAAAGGAAAAGGATTACCACGTTATGGCACATATGGCAAGGGAGATCAATTAGTAAGGTTATTGGTCAAAATTCCTAATAATCTTACAGAAAAACAAAAATTACTTTTGAAAGAATTAAATAAAGAATTTTCAAAATATGAATAACTTTTAATATAAACTAATTTTGATCATACATTCTTTGTATCCATTTGTTAATTCTTTTTGAAAAAGACCACTTGGGATTGTTTTCTTGATATTGATAGCATAACGCGAAAACAAAAAATTTGATTTATGAGAGTTTTTTGGGATTTTAATACCTATTCTAAAAAATTTCAAACAAACAAAAAAATAATGCAATGGATAAACTATAAAAAATTTGGTCTATAAAGAGATATTACAGTATATTTTATTTTATTATTATGCAAGTTAAATCTACCCTTAAATCTAACCAGTATCTTTTTGATTTAAGTTTGTTAATTAACTTTACAATACTAATAAAATAACCTCTTAAGATTATCAATGATAATGGAATTTTCATTTTTATATTCCTCAAGCTTATTAGCTTTCATTATAGGTATTGCAGCTACAGTTTTAACCCGCTATAGTAGCATTCCCCAGATAATAAAAGGCTTCAAAACTAAAAAAATGGATGATGTATCATTTTGGCTAATTTTTTATCTAACAGTAGGCTTATTTCTTTACGTAATTTATGGAATAATTATTGATGACGTTATAATTATCTGGGGAAACGCAATAGGTGTAATTTCAAATCTAATCCTAATTATTCTCAAAATTAAATATTCTATTAAATCATTTGAATAATGATGCTTAAATATATCTTTATTAAGTAGTTCTCATGAATAATTAGAAATATATTATGTCAATAAAGTTTAGCAATTACTTAATTTTTTTTTACTATTATAGTTAAAAGGGTTCGATGGCTTACAAAATAAAGATCTTTTACTTTGAGCTCGAAGAAGAAAATAAAGATTGAATTGGAAGATGATGAAGGGAGTAAGTATAACCTCTCATTAGAAGGTAATTTTTCAAAGGAAAAGATATTACAAGTTATTGAGCTTATGGATCTTGTACGATCGGATTCTTCTCGAGCAATAACTAATCCTGTACAAGAAAAGAGCAAGACTTTATCTGTTGATTCAAAGATTTGGAATATAATTGAGGAATCTTTTTATTTTAATACATTTACTTCTTCTGATATTGTCAATATTTATAAAAAAAAATATAATGAGACAATCAAATTAAGTATTATATCAACCTATCTTGCAAGATATTGTTTAAAAGGTAAATTAAATAGAACGAAAAGACTAAGAGAATATATGTATAATTTAGTGAGGAATTCATCAACTAAGACAGATTCTATTAATGAGATAGTTTCATCTGATGATAATAAAATTGTATATGATGTTAGAAGAAAGACAATAGATGATCTTAAAAATTAATTTAAATATTTATATAAAATGAATTAACCAATTTTAATAACTATAGATTGCTATTAATTAAATTACGCTATTGATATTCTGTAAAATAAAATAATTTTGGAAATCAAAAATCTCCAAATCCGCCTGCATCGAATCCTCCAAAATCTCCCGTATCTCCTGTATCTGCTCCGCTACTGCTCGATTCTTCCATACTTGATTCATCTCCTCCAGTACCTTCTGCTCCACTTTCACCTGCCATCGATTGTTCCATGGGATTTAAAGCCATACCTAAAAAAGACATCATAGTCATAAAGAATAAAACATCTATTATTCCTGAAAATATCATTAATGGTACCCATGATCTATTATTTTCCATATATGTTTGCAATTGAGCTCTATCTCCTTTCCCATTGTTATACATCTTTTGAGCTTGATGCCACTTGCGTTCTAATTCCTCTTTTTTAGAATTCAAGAGTCTAATTCCTGTATCTGTAATAGAAATCTTGATTTTTTTGTTACCAAAAAAACCTCTTTTCTCCTTTTTCATGATTAGTCTTTGAATTAAAAGATCATTTATTATTAATTCTACTTCTTCCTTGTTAATTTTTAGAACTTTTGCAATTTTATTTGAATCTTGTATTCCTCTAGCAATGGCATCAAGTACCATAAAATGACGTGGACTATCGTTAATTCTTACTTCAGAAGACACTCCTTTATAATATGCTATACTCATTTAAATCCTTTTTTGATAAGAATTCATATCAATTGTTGTTCCTACTCTAATGGTATAGAACAAATATTGAATAGTTAGTTCTAAAGTATCTAAATATATAATCACTTATTATATTTATAATAACATAAAATTAATAACAAATTAAACTAGATGATAATTCCAAAACTAAGTAAAAAAAGAGGAATTTATATTGTACTTTATACTCAAATATATCTTACCAAATGTACAATTAGTTACATAATAAAATAAAAAGAAAGTATCTTTTTTAAAATCTATTATATAAATAATTTAACATTCGTATATGAAATGTTATAACTATTAAATAAGCAACAAAATATTTCGGCAATAGCTAAATTATGGCAAATAGTGATATTTTAAGTTGATCTCATAAACTTTAAGGTAATTAATTGTTAAAAGTGTCTATTAAACAACTTTATATATCTCTCAAGGTTTATTTTTATTTTCATCATCAATTTTATTAGTTTTATTATTTGAACTAGAAATTTTTATATTATTTGCAAATTTTAGTATATATGGAGTAGCAAAAGATGTAATTATTGTAACAACACTTAGTATTGGTAATATAGATGAAGTAATTGCGCCCACATCTTGTCCACCCTTTGCTATAACTAAAGACATTTCTCCTTTTGCTGTTGCTAATCCTAAACCTACTTTTAATATATCAACACTGTCAAATTTGGATTTTGCTAATACAGCTAATACCAGAAGGAATTTTACAGCAAAAGCTGTTAGTATCAATACAATAACAGGAACTATGTATAACGGGATAAGTGAAATATTTACTAACGCTCCTATAGATACAAAAAATAATGCAGAAAAAACATCTCTTAATGGTATAGTAATAACTTTTGCGACGGTTGCACTTCTAGATTCAGCCACTAAAACTCCAGCCAAAAATGCACCTATTACAACTGATAACCCTAAAATACTTGCGATGAAGGATAAACCGAAAGCAAGTCCTAATATTACTATTAAGAGAAGAGCATAATCATTTGTTTTCCCTATTTTGTCTATTAAATTAGGTAAAAATTTTGATCCAAGTATGAGTATACTTCCAATAAAAACTAGTGCTATAGCTATTGATATTGAGATAGGAATAATTGCAATCTCTTCAGTACCTGCTGCAACTGCTATGGATTGCAATATGGCTAAAACTGATACAGCCACAATATCTTCGACTATTAAAATTCCTAATATTAATATCGATGAGCGTTCTTTTATTTTTCCTAATTCCTCCAATACCTTGATAGTTACCACGGTACTAGTAATAGACATGGCTAATCCTAGAAACATTGAATCAAATATAGTAAATCCTAATCTTTGAGCAACAAAAAAAGCTATAACCATAGTTCCAATTGACTCTGTTAATCCAACTATTATTGAAATTTTACCTATTTGTTTGAGTTTCGCTATAGGAAATTCTATACCAATTACGAAGAGAAGCATTATTATACCTAATTCAGCAAATATGTTTACGGTTTCTATCTCGTGAATTAACGAAAAAGGTGGAGTAAATGGACCTATAATCATTCCTGCTATTAGATAACCAATAACCATGGATTGTTTAAATTTATGAGTTAAAACTAACATTATAGCAGCAATAATCATTATAACGGCAAAATCTTGAACAATAAATTCTGAAGATGTTGATTCGGGAAGGGATAAAATACTAAATACTGAAAAAAATAAAAAAATATCCATGGCCCATTCATTATATAATCATCTAAAATAAAAATCAAGAGGGTTATAAAGAAAATCTTGTTAAGTTCTTGCTCTAATCACTCTTTCAATAATAAGATTGAAGAGTGATTATTATTGATATAAATATTATTTTTTTATAATACTAAAAATAAATAATATTATTGAACAAATAAAACCTATAGATGAAATTATAGGAATATATGAAAATAAAAACGCAGATCCTATAAATAATGCAGAGGCAAAAATACTCTTACCTAAAAATGTATAAAGTTTATCTGTTTTTTTGATATTTGTTTCTTGATTATCTATATATGTTTTTATAGTTTGAGATAAATTTACCGAGACTTCTATATTTTTCATAAATTTCTGAAAAGAATATTTTATCTCTTCAATATACGCATCATTAATTAGTCCCTCCTGTTCGAATAAATTCGATAAAACTTTTACAAATTGGAATTTTATTTTATGTTGATGATAAATCCCTTCCACAATTGATGTCATTCTCATATATAATGCTAAATTTTTGGGTAATCTAAATGGAAATTTACTTAATGTCTTATTTGATAAATCCATTAAAGATTTCACTTCCATTTTATCTACGTGTTTTCCATGCATTGATCTAATACTTAATTCAATAGCTTTCTCAATAATATTTCGATTAGTGGTATAATCTAATGTTCCAAGTTGATATAATACATCAACAGTTCTTACAGGATCTTTATCAATCAAACCTAGATAAAGTCTAACCAACAGTAATCTAGTTTCATTGTCAAGTCTTCCAACCATTCCAAAATCGTATAGAATTATTGAACCATCGTCTTTGACAGCTATATTTCCAGGATGAGGATCCGAATGAAAAATATTATTACGTAATAGCATCTTGAAAAAAATATGGTGTATTAATATTACTAATTTTTGTCTATCAATACCTTTTTTATCTAATGTTTCTATATCTGTGATCTTTATTCCAGGTTCATATTCCATAGTTATAATATGTTTAGAAGTTCTATCAAGTATTACATTAGGGATTATAATTTTTTTCTCTCTAGCTAAGTTTTTCTTAATTGCTAATAGATTCTCTGCTTCTTTTATGTAATCCATTTCTTCATAAATAGTTTCAGTAAATTGAGAAAACATTCCTTCAACTGAAAACCTTAAATTAGGATCTATAAATCGAGTAGATAAAGGGATCAATTTTTTTATTATTGAAATATCTTCTTCTACAATTCTTTCAATTCCTGGTCTTGAAATCTTTACTACTACCTCTTTTCCATTGTATCTTGCATGATATACTTGTCCTAAACTAGCGCCAGAAAAAGCCTCTTTATTAAAATAATCAAACTTTTCTTCCAAATTTCCTAATTCCTCCTCAATTATTTTTTTTACTTTTTCAAAAGATTCTACAGGAACATCATCTTGTAAAGTAGCAAATACTTCTAAATATGGTTGCGGTAATATATCCGAACGAGATGATAGCCATTGACCTAATTTTATATATGATGGCCCAAGTTGAATGAAAATTTTTAAGGCCTGCTGTGCATGTTTTCTATATTTACTTTCATCGATATTTTTTCCTTCACGTTTTACCCATTCTTTTCTGTCTCTCTTAAAATTTATTATTATTGGTAATAATTTTATTATAATTTTTATTAATTTAATTTTTGAGGTATTATCGTTTGTCATTTCAGAAATAAATATTTAAACAATAATCGAAATATTTTATTTTCTTAATTTTGCTTTTCTAATAAAACTATGCAAACGATATGTAGTCATATATGTTGTAGTTCCAGCTAAAATACCCGTAATAATTCCTAATGGCAATGCTTTTGATGGATCACCATTATCTTTTTCTTTTCTTTTTTTGTAAAATGTTGTACCTACTTTTAGACCAATAGCACTAGCTATCATCCAGTATGTAATGTATTCCGGAGCATCGTTTAACAGATGTCCAAGGGGATCGATTCTTGGATCGATTCTATCCATATGTACGCTATAATAATTCTCATATTCTCTGATATGTAAATTTTTATATCTATATTGTTTTTTAGCTCCTTTTATACTACCTAGATTTGTTTCAGTATAATCAATTATAGGTCTGACGGATTTAGGAATAAGAATATTGCCATCACCGTCAATATATTCCATCTATATTAGAATTAAACAAATATCATATAAAATTAACTTATTATTTTTCTTTATTGAATATAGTTTAAGATAAAATTTTGATAATGCAGGAAAGTATATTTTGCTTTGAATAAGAAATATTCTCAATTTATAGTTGAATCCAATGAATAAAATTAAATTATTACATAGTAAGAGAGTCTATTCAGGAAAAATCTCAATTAGAAAAGATGAATTTATTTTACAAGACAAAAAAATTCAGAAAGAGATTGTTGAACATTCTCCATCAGTAGGACTTGTTCCTATAATCGATTATTCAAATATTCTTCTAATCACCCAGTATCGACATCCGACAAAAAGGACTCTATTAGAAATACCTGCTGGAAAAATAGAAGATGGAGAAACTAAAGAGCAGGCTGCTAGAAGAGAACTATATGAGGAGACAGGTTACACAGGTACATTATTTTTTTTAACTAAATGGTATTTAGCACCAAGTTACGATACAGAATTAATGTACATTTTTTTAGTAACAAACTTAAAAAAAAAGAGTTATAAACAAGGTAAGGATGACGATGAAAATATAAAATTAAAAAAACTAAGCCTAAAAACTGCATTAAAAAAATGTATCAATGGTGAAATTATAGATTGTAAAACAGTTGCAGCATTACTTGTTTATCAAGAATATATCAAACAAAGGATATAAAATAATAACTATAAAATGCTATATTATTGCAAATTCAAATAATTCTATGATATAATGAATGAATAAAATAAAATATAAATATAATCATGTAGTGAGAGTTAAGATAGCTTGTGCTATGTCACCTTTAGAATCCGTCAAAGCTTGAATAGCTTTTTCTTTTGATACATTAGCTTGCTGCATTACTAGTATTATATCCTCTTCTTTTAATGATGGAGTTTCTCTTTGTTTTTCTTCTATATCTGTAGCAATAATTTGGAAAATTGTATTATCTTTTCCTTTCATTTCAACTACTTGCGGTTTTATTAGGTACATTTCTTTAGTCTCAGTTTTTATTATTACCTCCTCAATTCCTTCCATCTCATTCATGTCAAGACCCATTTTTCCAAGCATTCTTCTCATTTCTCTATTTCCCCCACGCATCATTATCTATTACCTCTAAGATCATTGATTGTTTCTACTTTTTATTCCTTCTCTAATTTTTACTGCTACACCATAATCAAATTTTCTCATTATCTTGTATCCACAAACAGCTTTTCCCACGGCTAACACTTCATGTCTACTATTAATTACTACTACATCTGATCCACTATTGACATTTTTTCCGCACCACTTTACATGTTTACAAAATAATGATCTTCCTTCACTAATGAATGGTATTACATCATCTTCTGCAATAATACAATTCTCTATGAATTGTGTGTATTTTACCATCATTTTTGCTCCAAATATGGTTAAAGCAAGCCCTCCATCTTTCCGTAAAGTAGCAAATAATTGTGATTCTATAGAAAAATTTTTAATTCTGCCAGTTCTCTTTGAGAATTCACATCGTATTTCTGGAAATTCTTCATTTACATTTGTATCAAAAAGGACAGATATATGATTAATCAATTTATTTCGAGGGTTTAAAGGTAAAGGTTTCAATTTTTCAGTATCTAATAAAATAAAATGTTTCTTATAAAAAAATATTAGTATTTCTTATCATATCACTCTCACACTATAAAAGAAAAATTAAATTTTATAAACAAAAGTCCGATCCCTATTAACTAATTTAAAATAATATAATAGAGATGATTATACATTAATAAAGTTCATGTTTTTATTGCGGAACTTCAATTCAGCGGTAGAAATAAGCGCTATAGATATAAAAAACAAATAAATTCTTTAGAAATTATATACTATAAATACTATAGTTAGAAAAGAAAGACTTTATTTCTTGTTTAGATATTGTTATATTAATGCCCTCATTCTGTGAATTATGTGGAAATTCCATTCAAAGTCCAAAAAATGTAATTATTGATGGTAGTATTTTTAATGTATGTTTATCGTGCTCAAAACGTGGAAAACCATATGAACCTAATCAGTCTTCAAAAAAAATATTGCCTCAAAAAAATGTATCCATGCCGGTATCTCAAAAAAAACCAAATAAGGTCTATTCAAAGGCAATTCCAATTACTGATGAAAAAATATTAAGACCGGATTTTGGGAAGATTATAAGAGAAGCTAGAATGAAAAAAGGAATAACTCAGGAAAATGTAGCAAATCAACTAAGCGAAAAAATTACTTTATATAAAAAAATAGAAACAGGTGGAATTAAACCAAATGATATACTGTCTAAAAAATTAGAACGTTATCTAGGAATTCAATTATATGAAAATCTTGTTGAAAATAATACAAACGAAGAAAATGATTAGTTAATGAAATTTAAAAATGCTCTTCTAATAACGTATCCTATTGAAGAATCTGTTAATGAAGCCTTATCTTTGGCTGAGACCGCAGGTTATATAGTTAAAAAAATAGTCAAACAGAAACATATTACACAATCAAAATATGGAATTGGTAAAGGAAAAGCATATGAGATTAAGGATCTGGTAAATGATCTGAATATTGACATAATTCTTTTTGATGAAGTCTTAAAACCGACACAACAATATAATTTAGCATTTTTATGTAAAAGAGATATTATAGATAGAGAACGATTAATATTAGAAATATTTGAACGTAGGGCTAGTACATCAGAGTCACGTATACAAATTAAATTAGCTCAATTAAAATATGAAATGGTTAGAATAAAAGAAAAGGTAAGACTTGCAAAAATGGGTGAACAACCAGGATTTTTTGGTTTAGGGAAATACGATGCTGATGTTTATTCATTGGATCTTAAATCACAAATGAGCGTTTTAAAGAAAAAACTAGAGAAAGAAGAAAAAAGGAGAACACTATATAGAAATCAACGTAACAGAATGGGTATTTCAACCATTTCATTAGTTGGTTATACATCATCAGGTAAAACTACACTGTTTAATTCTTTAACAGGAGAATCAAAAGAAGTAGGCAAAGAAATGTTTACTACTCTATCTACATTTACGAGATCTATATATATAAATTCTAATCAAAATCAAAAGTTATTATTATCAGACACAGTAGGTTTTGTAAACAAGTTACCAGCATATATGATAGATGCATTTAAATCTACTTTACATGAACTTGTTTTTTCTAAATTTATTTTGTTGGTTATAGATGTTAGTCAAACTATCAAAAATATAAGAATAAACTTGAATAGTTGTCTTCATATAATAAATGAATTACAAATTCCATCAACAAAAATATTGTATTTACTAAATAAAGTTGATTTAACTACTGTAAATGATGCCTATGATAAAGCTAAGATGTTAGATTTAAAATATCCAAGTAATATCATTTTACCTATATCAGCAAAAACTGGCTATAATGTAAATAAAATCTTGGATCTAATAAATAAACTCATCTATGGAAACAATTTAGAATTACAAAATAACAGAGTTATAAAATGAATATAGCAGTACTTAGAATAGGTCATAGATTAGTCAGAGATGATCGTACAACTACTCATGTAGCCTTAGTTTCTCGATCTTTTGGTTGTAATCTTCTATACATGACTGATGTTAATGATGATATAAAATCTACAATAGATGATGTAAATAATAGGTGGGGGCATGCCTCAAATTTTAAAATTGAAATAGTCAAAGGTTGGCGAAATGTAATATTAAATTGGAAAAAAAATGGCGGTGTAGTTATACATCTCACAATGTATGGATTAAATGTAGATGATATCATTGGTAAAATTAAGGATAATAATAATGATATTTTAATAATAGTTGGAGCTGAAAAAGTTCCAAAGGAAATATATACACTTTCTGATTATAATATTGCTGTAGGTAATCAGCCACATTCTGAAATATCTTCATTAGCTATTGTTTTAGATAGAATATTCGAAGGAAAACAACTTAAGTTAAATTTTGAATCAGCAAAAATGAAAATTATTCCTTCCTTTCGGGAAAAACTAGTAGAGAAAAATTAATTTTTGAAACAAAGAATTATAATTTTACTCACCATTTATATCCATTTAATAAACTATAATATTTATACAATAACTTGCCATCTAATATGAAATCAGTTAATTTTTTAAGTTGTGATTCCATAAAAAATATAAGGTTTTGTATTAACTATTTAGTATGTTGAAAAAGAATGAAGAATTAACTAACGTTAACCATGAAAAAGGTTCTTTTGTTAAACCTAGAGAAAAATGGGGTTTAGAAAAAGAAACTGATAATTTTGCTAACAAAGTTAAACTTTACCGCCAAGGAAAGTTGTCAGATGACGATTTTCGAAGATTTAGGCTTCAGCATGGAGCCTATGGATCAAGATTAAGACCTGACTATAGTATGATAAGGATTAAAATTCCTAGTGGCGAAATCACTCCAGAACAACTAGAAAAGATAGCCAATTTATCTGAGGCATTTTCTATTGGATCAGCTCATGTTTCAACTAGACAAAATATCCAATTACACTGGGTACAGTTAGAAGATGTCAGCGAAGTTATGAGAGGATTAGTAGAGGTAGGTTTAACAACTAGAGAGGCTTGCGGTAATACTGTAAGAAATGTAATGTGTAGCCACTTTGCAGGTGTTTGTCCTGATGAAGCTTTTGATGCTACTCCTTATTCAACCGCAGTTGCAAAGTTCCTCTTACGTAACCCCATGTCTCAGAATTTACCAAGAAAATTCAAAATTAATTTTGGATGCTGTAATAAACACGGTCTAGTAAGAATAGCTGACATTGGTTTAGTACCTGATTTAAAAGATGGAAAAAAGGGATTTAGAATTTATCTTGGCGGAGGATTAGGTGCTGCTTCGTTTATAGGCCATCTTTTAGAAGATTTCACTTTGGAAGAACGACTTTTATCAACTTGTATGGCAACTATTAGACTATTTGATAGGCTAGGAAATAGAGATAATATGGCCAGAAATAGAATGCGCTATTTAGTAAATGAAATTGGTTGGGAGAAATTTCAAAAAATGGTATTGAAGGAACGTAATATTGTAGAAATGACTATTTCTGAATTTACAAAGAATCTTTATCAAGTTCATTTTAATGATTCATATGTTCCAACAAATAAGTCAACAAAATTCAATAAACTCCCTATTGTGGAAACAAATATTTCTACTACTAGTAATGGATACGATCGGTGGTTGCATACGAACGTGGTTTCACAAAAACAAGAAGGCTATTCTACAATATTTATTACACTTGGTGCAGGTGATATAACAGCAAATCAACTAAGATCTCTAGCATCAATAATACGTAAATTCTCATCAGAGTCTAAAGCAAGAAATACTCCACAACAAAATTTTGCAATTAGATATATATACAACAAAGATTTGCAAGAAGTCTATAAAAAACTTGTGACTGTTGGATTAGCTAATCCTGGAGCCCTTACAATCGCATCCGCAGTAGGCTGTTCAGGTACTACCTCTTGTAATTTGGCTATAACTAATTCACATAGATTAGCTAAAGAGGTTCAAAGAACATTGTTGGAATTAGGTTTTGATGTTGATAACGATTTGCGTAATTCAACTATTAAAATAAGTGGTTGTCCTAATTCTTGTGGGCAGCACGAAATTGCAACTATTGGCTTTTTTGGTGGTGCTGCAAGAATAGAAAATTCCATGGCTCCTGTGTATACTATGTTATTTGGTGGTAATGGTTATGAAGATGGAAAATTAGGTAAGGCTATTATGCGGGTTCCAGCAAAAAGGGTAATAGAGGTAATTCAAAAAATAGTAGAGCTCTATAAAACTGAAAAATCCTCTTCAGAAACATTAGACATGTGGATAGATCGTCTTATAAATGGTAACGGAAGTGGTAACATAAAGGATATAGATGATATAAAAACTCTTCTTACACCAGTAATTCAACTTCCTCCATTTGAAGAAAGTCAAGAGTCCTATCAAGATTATGGTAATGATATTAAATTTGTCGCAAAGACTGCTAGAGGCGAATGTGCGGCTTGATTGATTTAAGGAATGAGAAAGCTCAAGGAGAACTTAAGTATGATGATATTCAAGCTAAGTCAAAAAATATAAATGTAAAAAGCTCAATTTTAAAGCAACAAAGCCAGAAGGAAACTAACACTACAAAAACACAATTTAAAGCGAAAGGAACGATTTATAAGCTTCCTATTGTCTGTGATGTAGAAACGTTACGTGCATTGATTCGCAAAAAAACAGTAAGGGTTGTGGATGTTCGTAGAATAGAAGATTATAAAAAAGGACATATACCTACTGCAGTATCTTTACCTCTAGCAAATTTACTCACAAATGATTCTCCTGAACAGATTGTCAAATTGTTAGAAAGTCTTGGTATCTATGATGAAATGCCTGTAGTAGTATATGATGATACTTTTGGTGCTTTAGCAGCACGAGTAGCTTGGACATTTCAATATGTTGGTCATGAGAATACTTCACTTTTGGAAACGACCTATACAAATTGGAAAAATCTAGGTTTGGAAATTGAAAATCGCATTAATAAATTTCCAGAAACAACTCATTCTCTTAAATTAAATCAATCTATTTATGCAGATGCTAGCTATGTTGAATCTATACAAAATAATCCTGAGAAGGTATTAGTTGATTCTAGAGAACGACTTAATTTTCTATCTGAACATATTCCTAGCGCTAAAAATATTCCATATACTATGTTGGGTAATGATAACCATATTTTGCGATCTGTTGATGAATTAAAACGTTTTGTTGAAAATAGAGGAATTTCTCAAGAATCGGAAGCAATTACATATTGTGGTAGTGTAGGAACGTTATCAGGTCTTGCATTTTATGCATTAAAATTAGCAGGTATCAAAAATGTAAAATTATATTCTAAATCATTTAAAGACTGGAAATCATTAGGAAAACCAAAAATTGAATTTAAAGATGCTAATTATTGGGATTTATCAGCAGAATAATTAATAAATTTATAAATAAATTTATTTCTATTATGATTTAATTTTCTCGTGTTTTATTAGGAAATTGGTATTCTATTTCCGAGATTTTTGCTAGGAATTCTCAACATTATAATTCCATCAGAATAATTAGCGGTTCCAGTGATTTCTTCATCATCATCAACTAAAAAAGGCAAAATAACTTTTTTATCTATTTTTGTAGGACGGTGCTTTAAATAAACTGTACCTCTGTATTCATTATCAGGCTTATTAGCCTTGATAGAGAGCACATTTTTATTTATTCTAAGAGTTATATCATTTTTATTAAATCCTGGCAAATCTATAATTACAAGCAAATCATTACTATCTTCTACCATATCTACAGGAGGTAAAATAAATTCATAAAACTCCTTCGATTTATTATTAATTTCTTTCATAACTTCTTTAGCCATATATGTTGCGATACCCATAATAATTAATATGATATTTGAATATAAATCCTTTATTTATTGTTGATCGATATAATTGTTGTATTGTTTATATTTAATTTGATATAGGTTAATTTTGTGATAAAATCTGTACCTGAGATAGATTTCCACGCTGGTATGGAATGTTATTGTACAAATTTCGCAGGTATTAATGGAACAATCAAGGAAACTAATGAGGCATTTCAGGTATCTGAAATAATAGATTATACATTTTTTAAACCGCCATATTTTTCTTCGATTCAAAATAACGAACATAAATTTCCGTTATATTTATTGGAAAAACATAACATTGATTCTAATCACGCGGTAATTGAAATTAAAAAACAATCAGGTTTAAAACTAAGAATAATGGGGATAAAGGATGCAAAAGCAGAAACTAGTCAATATGCTAGTTGTGAACAAACAAGAAATTTACCTAAATATTTAACAACACATAAAACAAAATTAACCTTGTTAGGTTTCCTACGTACTCCATTATCAAAATCTGCACTTATTGGAAATAGCTTTAAAATAAAAATAAATCTAACTTCTGATAGTAATATACATCCTTTTTTATTAGAATTAAATAAAATTGCTAATTTCTATGGCTTACAAAGATTTGGAAGTGAAAGAATGGTAACTCATTTAGTTGGTAAAGCACTACTTGAGAGAAATTATAATAAAGCTATTGAATATCTTCTCTCTTATACTTCCAAATATGATTCTAAATTCTCAAAGGAAATCAGAGAAAGAAGTAGGGATCCTAAGAATTATCAAAAACTAATTCAAATCTTGCCTAAAGGAATGGATTTAGAAAGACTAATTTTATCTACACTTGTAAAAGGTAAAGATTCCATTGCAGTTATACGATCTATACCTATAAATATTAGAAGACTTTTTGTTCAAGCTTACCAATCTTATATTTTTAATAAATGCCTCAGTAATGCTCTTTTGTGCAATGAAGATATTCAAAAGTGTAAAGATGGAGATTTATGTTTTGAGATAGAGAAGCCTCTAGTTTTTGGTAAAATAAGAAAGTTTAGGGAAGGAGTGGATTCAAATAATGATGTTACTCCAGCAATTAGATTAGTAGGTTATAATTATCAACCAGGAAAAAATCGTTTTGATCATATTACTAAAAGAATTTTAGCAGAGGAAAATATTTCGCCAACGGCTTTTTATTTAAAAGATTTGCAAGAATTAAGCTTACAGATGGGTTTCAGACAGACATCGCTATGTTGTAGTGAATTTAGCCATTTTGATATGCTTGAGCTATTATTTAAATTACCAAAAGGATCTTATGCCACAACTTTGTTACGTGAATTAATAAAACCACTAGATCCTATTAAAGCAGGATTTTGATAGCTTGAGATAATTTTTTACTAATTAAAAGGAAGAGTTAATATCCCTTTAAAGTGCAAATTTTGATGGATTGGAATCCAATGTTTCCACGGTGGAAGTAATAATCAATGCACTTTCAGAATTTGAAACTAATGTTGAGAATATTAATTCTAGTATTGAAGAATTAAAGAAACGTATGCTGTCTCATTCTAATATCGAAATAGAACAATTGCGAGAAAAGATAATTAAATTAGCAAATGAAGAAGCAAAAGGAATTTTAGACACTGCTAAGAACGAATCTGAAAAGGAATCCCTCTTAATCCAAGAACAGGCCGAAAAAAATTATAATCTGATAAAAAATAATATTGAAAAAAATCATGATAAGGCAATTGATAAGGTAATCAGTATGATTATAGGAAATATAGATAATGAATCTAATTTCGATAGAACGTAGATATTATATAGACATTGTATTTATAATCATCAAAAATATTTAATTAATAAAGTATTATCATAAAAGGATAGATGAATAAAATTGGGAAAAGCTAACAAACCTCAAAGAATTGTTGGTACAGTTAGAGCTTTTTCTGAACGTGGTACAATGCTATCTAAACATGATTTAGAATCATTTTCTGATTCTAAAACATTAGATGAATTAGTAACTCGATTAAAAAATACATCCTATGTTGATTCTTTGAGTAAAATTCAACAACCTATAACTTCTGAAAAAATTGAAATCGCATTAAAAGAAGATCTTTTCATTTTTCATTCTTCTATGGCAAAAATAGCTAAAGGAGATCTTATAAATGCATATTATAAAAAATATATCCTCTGGAACCTCAAAATAATTTTAAAAAGTAAAGCTTTAGGAAAGACCTATGATGATATTTTTCCACATATAAATATGCAAGCAGAAGAACTGATAGGAAGAAGAGATATCGTTGTGAAAGCTCTAGTTGCAAAAGATCTCGATGAGGCTGTCTCTGCTTTACAAACCTCTGAATTCGGTAATGATATTTCTTCAGCTGCTCAACTCTACAAAGAAAATAATAATATCCAAATTTTCGAGCTCTATCTTGATAAAATTTACTACAAAGGCCTGATTAGTGCTTTTGCTAATATAGGTAAGCCTGCTGATCTTCAGCCTTTAGTTTTACTTGATTTAGACTATTATAATGTTTTAAGCACTCTTAGGGCAAAGTATTGGAAACTTCCAGAAGAACATATTAAATCATTAAGGATAGCAACCACCTCTAGAGTAAATGAAGATATTTTAAATAAAATGATACATGCAGATAGTGTAAAACAGGCAATATCAGAATTTTCTAAAACTGTTTATAAAGATATAGTTCTTGATCAAGGAAATGAAAGTGATACAACTATAATCTCACAAATTGAATCTAGCTTTGAAGAATTAATACATAAAAAATCAATGTCATTGTATGGAAGAATATTTAGCTATGCGCCTATGACTGCAGCTATTAAACTAAAAATAACAGAAATTAAAAATCTAGTAGCTATTGCTTTTGGAATTGAACAAAAAATGGATCCCAAAAATATTATAGATCGACTATTACTTTGATAGATCTATATTTATATTTGGTAATCATTTATTAATTTATTAAATTTATTTGTTATGTAATTATTTGAAAATCAATACCTTTTTTCTTCATCAAGCTAATTAAAAGTTCACAATGTTTCGCATTTTCCAATTCTAAACTTAGATAAACACCTGCAGTTCCTGCAGATATATTGGCACTAAGCCTATCATGAACTACCTCTACAATATTTATACTTAATTCTGAAATACCATCTACTACTGTCTTTAATGCTCCTGGCTTATCTGGTAATTGAATAAATATTTTTAATAATCTGTTCATCTGTAAAAGACCTTTTGCTACTACTTGTCCAAGCAGGTACATATCTACATTACCACCTGATAAAATTGATACTATTTTCTTATTTTTATTTTTATGTCCATTAATTAGTAAATAAGCAAGACTTGCAGCACCTGCAGGTTCTACTACTAGTTTGGATCGTTCCATTAATAAAAACATAGTTTTAACAATTGAATCATCATCAATCAATACAATATCATCCAAATATCTTTTTGCTATCTCAAAGGTTAATTTTCCAGGAGATTTCACGGAGATTCCATCTGCAATTGTAAATTCTCCTTTTTTTATTTGAAGTGACCCTTTTTCAATAGATTCTTTCATTGCTGGAAAAGATTTAGATTCCACTCCAATTATCTTGATATTTTTTTTTTTTGATTTTATAGCAATTGCAACTCCCGCAGCTAATCCACCGCCACCCACCGGAAGATAAATTTCGTCTAAATCTGGTAAATCTTCTAATAATTCTAATCCTATTGAACCTTGTCCTGCTATTACCTCTGGGTCATCGAATGCAGGAATAATCGTCTTATTTTCATTTTCAGCTATCTCTTTAGCTGCTATCCACGCCTCGTCGTAATCAGCACCTTTAAGGATAACTTGTGCATTATATGATCTCGTAGCTGCAATCTTTGCTGGAGATGCACTCAATGGCATTACTATTGTACATGGAATTTTTCTAATAGTTGCTGCATAAGCTACACCCTGTGCATGATTCCCTGCTGAAGCAGCTATTATTCCATATTTTATTTCTTCTTCAGACAGAGAATTTATTTTGTAAAGAGCTCCTCTTACCTTAAACGATCCAGTTTTTTGAAAAGCTTCATTTTTTAAGTAAATATTCGTACCAATTAAATTAGAAAAAGTATTTGATTTAAAAAGAGGAGTTTTACCTACAAAATTTTTTAACAAATCTCTACCTTTAATTATTTGATCATATGTAGGTAAATTTTTTGTTTCTAAATTTAATTCATTATTCATTATATTATATCTTAGATTAGATATATCAATTGTAATTATAATTTGCTATTTCTTTATACTATTTATTATGTACTATTAGTGAATCTCATCTGGTATTACTTTTTATGTCTTCCTCAACTTTCTTATTATCATTAGCATTAGTTCTTAATTCCTTCAATGCGTATGCTATTTCATTTAATTTACTAGTTACAATTTCAGTTATCGCTTTGTTAAATTTTTTAGTATCAAGATATGGTTCTCGTTTTCCGGTTTTTTTATTCTTAATAGTTTCAATTTCAAAATAAGATATAACTCCTTCCTCTCCTTGCATTAGTTTATTGTAGTCGATTTTAACAGGTATTATGTGATATAGTTTCACAATCATATCATTTAATTCTGAAATCAATTGTTCTCTTTTACTTTCACTATCTTGAACCAACGGAAATTGTTTTTCTACTTTTAAAACTTTCTGTTCAAGATTGTCAATTAAATTACTATTTTCATATATTTTAGTAAATAATTCTTCAAATGACAGGTTATCTAATCCTTGCCTTCGTAATTCCTTCTCTATTATGGCATTTCCTTTGTCTGCAAGTGAAATATAAGAGTCTGATACATCATGATTTAATTTTATCAATTCTTTCTGAATGTTTATAACTTCTTTATCTAATTTGTAATAATGCAAAGCATGAAATTGTATTCCAAAATATCCATATACATAAAATTTATCAATATTACATGTTATTTGAAAATACAATCTATACAAATCTTCTGTTTTCGAATCCGAAATATCCGTAAAAACCCAATCTTTTAGACTTTGTAAAATTCGCCTGAACTCATTCGTAATTTCTTTGAGATCAAAAGTTTCTGCATTTGTTATTGTCCCATCTCCTAACATTACATCAACTTTTTTCATTTGTAATTTTGACTCTAAAAAATCAAAGAATTCTTCATCAATGGTTTTAACAGTTTCATTAATCCTTGTAACGAAATAATCGTTATCTTTTAGAGGAAATCTCATGTCTTCAAATTATAATTTTCAATACATATAGATTTGTAATATTATACAATAGTTATTAATTATATTGCTAATTTAATTAAAAATTTATTATTCGATCTGTTATACATAGCTAAAAAAAACAAAACTAAAATATTAATAAAACTAAATTAAGCTATGCCAACAGCATATATTTTAGTTAATTGTACATTAGGTTCAGAGGAAAAAATTATCAGTGAATTAACAAATTTGCCAGATGTCAAAGAGGTAAGGGGAACTTATGGAGTTCATGATGTTTTCGTAAAGGTTAGATCTAACGATACTGAATCTATGAATAATACTATAACAAACAAAATAAGAAAAGTGCCTGGCATTACATCTACTGTTACTCTTGTAGTAATAGAGGAACAAGGTGGAAAAGAAAGCCTTTAATTTTGTTTATAGTGCTTTAGTTCTTTTATCTTCTTCTTTTATCTTCTTTATTTCATAAATTATAAGTATAGTACTTATAGAAATTATTGACCAACCAATTCCCCCAACTATAATGTGATGGGTATATATCGGAAGTAAAAATGAGAATAATGCTGTGGCTGCGCCCAACCACCAACTAATTATTAAGATTTGAAGATTTATCCTTACTACCAATTCAAATCATCCTCTTAGATCCTCATCAAACCCCTTAAAATAGCCAAGTGTTTTACCACATTTTGTACATTTGTTATATTCACTAAAGTCAAAATCATTATAGACTCTAAAGGAAAAGGAATCGTCATGCGAACAAAATATTCTTCTAAATATTTGTATTATGCTTTCCAATAATGCGGTATTTCTAAATTCAATGATATAATATAAATTAATGCCGTCGGTGAGATTTGAGCTCACGACAGCTCGGTCTTCAGCTTCACCCTTGAATAATTAGATAATCAATCAAGTCGAGTGCTCTCCCAGGCTGAGCTACGACGGCATTGAATATTCATTTAAATTCACTCAATATATATTCTATTTTGTATGTATTGTTATTGTTATTGTCATTAAAAAATTTTCATAAAAAATATATGTAATTTTTTACATATCAATCTAACATAACTATTTTTCTAAAACTAAATAAAGATTAAAAATAATTTTCTAGGAGAAATCATAATGAATAATTCCCCTAATCATGAACCCAATCAGGTCATCGAAACTGCTGAAGAGAGGAAACAACGATTTCTCTTGGAATTTGATCAACCTTTTAAATGTGACAAATGCAATGAAAGGTTCAAGAAGAAAAAATATCTAAGAGAGCATAAAGCTGAAGTACATTCTTACTAATTGATTAATTAGTTGAAGTATAGAATATTATTTCTCTAAATCTAGATTTAGTTATAGATGAAAATATATACTAAAACCGGAGATAAGGGATTAACAGGACTTATTGATGGAAAAAGAATTCCAAAGAGTGATATTAGAATAATTGCCTATGGTTCAATAGATGAACTGAATTCATATATTGGTTTATCAATATCTCTTTTATCACAGCATAGAAATAATAATAATAATAATAATCACTCTTTTTCTGATATTATAAGTACGCTTAATCGAATTCAAAATGAGTTATTCATTATAGGCTCTGATTTAGCTGATCCAGACCTTTCAAAGCCTACTTCTTTAAGAGTTCAACCTACTATGATTACAGTATTGGAAAATGATATAGATAATTATGAAAAAGAATTATCTCCTATTACCTATTTTATTCTACCAGGTGGTTCAGTTGAATCTTCTACTCTTCATATTGCTAGAAGCATCACACGAAGAGCAGAAACCAACGTTTCAAAATTATTGTTGAAAGATATAATTAACAATCTGGTTCTTATATATTTGAATAGACTATCAGATCTGCTTTTTGTACTAAGTAGAACAGTAAATAAAAGACTCCAAATACTGGATATAGCATGGAAATCTTAACTACCTTATTATATAGAAAAGGGAAAGTAGTGTCTTTAAATGGGACAAATACAAAATGTCGTAATAATAATAATTATAACTGTAATTTTAGCTATTGTTACATCAGGCTTAGCATATCTGTTTGATTTGTATCTCAATCCATTTTTTATCATAGCAATGACATATTTCCATTTACTAAATTTAGAAATCTTTCATATAATCTTGTCTGTCTTACCTCTATTTTTTATTATTATACTATAATAATAATAATAATAATAATAAGATATGAATAATTTTAATTGAATTAATTTATAATTATGAATGTAAAATGAATGATTATAAATTCAATAATCTTATAGAATATATCCTGAAGTTAAAAACTATTAAAAGGACAGGATGGATATCCAAAGCTAAAATTCTAAAAGCTGAATCTGTTGCAGACCACAGCTATTCATTAACTGCTTTGTCAATGGTTTTTTCTGATTTATTAGGTCTAGATACGGAAAAAGTAATGAAACTATGTATAATACATGACTTGGCAGAATCCATAATAGGAGATTATATGCCTGAAGAAATTTCTGTTTTTGATAAACATATTAAAGAAGATAATGCAATGAAAGTAATAATATCCTCTTTTCCAAGTAAAATAGCAATACTTTACTCAGAGTTATGGAAAGAATATACATTAAATCAAACAAAAGAAGTACATCTTGTAAAGCAATTAGATAAGATAGAAATGTCCTTACAAGCTAACCGATATTTTAGAAATGGTTATTCATTTGAATTTTTATCTCAGTTTTTGAAGATGGGTGGTAATATTGAAGGATCAGATTTTCAGCCTACCCTTGCAAATATACTAAAACATTTAGATAAGAATTCATAATATATATTCTTGTTATGCAATATTTCATGGCCCTCAAGCTAGGAGAGAAACGTGTTAAACAATCTCAGGATTTGTTAAATTTATATACTGGAAATGCAGCAATGCCTGCTTTAGCTCTGAAGGATACAAAAACAAATGTGTGGTTTCCTGTTGGAGAAGAAAACTTAATTGCTGTATTCAAAGAAGCTAGTGGCTATGTTATTGTACTTTGCGATAAAAATGGAATAGCTAAAACTATCGCACAATGGTTTTCAGAAGAAGATAAAAATAATATTGTATCACGCATCAAGAAAGACCATAATCTATCTGAATATACCGGGAAACTTTCTCTTCCAATTTGATTAATGCTTAATTACCTAAAATATGTTTATCTATAGTAAAATTTGTCATCATTAGATAATAATAATAATAATACGTTTAAGCAGGAAATTGAAGTTAAAGGACATCTTATAGACTCAATGATTTTAACTAGTATTTTTGATAATATAATGGATTTAAAAGGAGAATTTAGGGTACTGGAATTCACTGTCGGTAAGAATAAAACCGATCCTAGTTACGCTAGACTTATTGTCGAAGGTAAAGATAAAAAACATCTTGATCAAATATTAGAATCTATTTACAGAGCTGGCGCTCAACCGATTTTTACAGAAAATGTATTGTTAGAACCTGCCCCACATAACATGGTCATGCCTGACTTATTTTATAGTACAACCAATAAACCAACACAGATTTTTTATGATGGTATTTGGATAGATGTCAAAAATATTATGATGGATAAGTGTATAGTTGTTGATATACATAATAAAATAGCGGAGTGTAAAATGATTAGAGATATAAAAAAAGATGATATGATTGTAATCAAAGAGAGAGGTATACGCATTATACCTGATGAACGTCCTCGTCAGGGAGTTGACATATTTCAATTCATGAGCAGCACTACTTCAAGCGAAAGACCTACTCAACATATTATAAAGAAAGTTGCGTCTGATATTTATGAGGTAGCAGCAATACAAAAAGGGAAAATAGTAGTTGTGGGCGGACCAGTTATAGTTCATTCAGGAGCCTCACAGTCATTATCTAAACTAATAAAAATGGGATATGTACGTGGATTACTTACTGGAAATGCTTTAGCTGTTCATGATATCGAAAATGCACTTTTGGGAACTTCTTTAGGTATGAATATTGACGATGGAACTTTGGCTGTGCGCGGTCATAGGAATCATATGCAATCTATTAACGAAGTTTTTAAAGCTGGTTCCATAAAAAATATGGTAGAACAAGGCATATTAAAAAAAGGAATTATGTATGAATGTATTAAAAATGATATACCTGTTGTACTATCTGGTTCAATTAGAGACGATGGTCCACTGCCAGATGTGGTTATAGATATTGTAGAAGCACAAAGAAAGTATAAAGAAGTGTTAAAGGATGCCAAAATGGTGATAATGCTTTCTTCAATGTTACATTCAATTGCTGTAGGCAATATGTTACCTTCTCATGTAAAAGTGATTGCAGTAGATATTAACCAATCGGTAGTTACCAAATTATTGGATAGAGGAACTACTCAAGCAATAGGAATTGTAACGGATGTAGGTGTATTTCTTCCAATGGTTTTGCAATATTTACAAGAAATCAATCATCAAG
>JBIOXM010000043.1:0-7647 GCA_044869655.1 Nitrososphaeraceae archaeon
AGGAAAAATACGGTTCCTGGTGAAGGAGGTTTTCTTAAGAAATTATTGATAATAGGGGAGGCTCCAGGTTATCATGAAGATCAATCAGGAAGACCTTTTATTGGAGCAGCTGGAAAAATCTTAAGAAACACATTATCAAAGAATGATATTAGTATTCAAGATGTATTTATTACAAATATAATAAAATGTAGGCCTCCAAATAATAGACCACCATACATTAATGAAAAAAAAATCTGTATTCAATATTTGGAGAGACAAATCTTGTTACTTCAGCCAAAAATAATATGCTTACTGGGAAATGTAATTAGTTCGTATATCCTGGGTATCAAATCAATTACAAAGGAAAGAGGTAGAATTATCCACAAAAATGACTTAAAATATTTTGTTACTTATCACCCAGCTGCTATAATTTATAATCGAAATCTTTTAAATATATTTGAACAAGATATAAAAAAACTATCGGAATACATATCTTTCAATTATTAGTATTGGAGAAAAGTTATTGAAGGCAAACCAAGCACATCTTTGTAATTGATTACTTAATAATAGATGATAAACATATCAATTGAATGCGTGCAGATAATGATAATGTTCAAATAAAAAAATTAACTTGTACATTTGATGGCATGTGTCAACCTGTAAATCCTGGAGGAGTAGCATGTTATGGCTTTACCATTCAGGAAAAAAGAAATAATGAAATTTATCAAATTTATGAGGAAGGAGGAATTGCCTTTGAACCATTTTCTAAGGAATCAAGTAATAACGTTGCAGAGTATATTGCATTAATAAAGTTATTAGAATGGCTTCTTGCCAAAGGTTACAACAAATTTAGCATATTCATAAAAGGAGATTCCCAATTAATTATTAACCAACTTTCAGGTAAATATAAAGTAAAGTCAGAAAAATTAAAGATCTATTTTGATAAAACTAAAATCTTAATAAAAAAATTTGAAAATCTCCAAATAGAATGGATAGCTAGAGAAAAAAATAATGCTGCTGACACTTTAGCTAATAAAGCATATATCGATTTTATCGATAATAATTATGAAAGATTATATAGCAAATTAAAACCTTATTTTGCAACGGATAAGCAAATTAAACTATTAAGAAATTTAAAAATTAATTCCTCTAAATACCTAAGTAAAATTGAAGCAAATAGATATTTAAAGAAGTATAATAATAAAAAATGATTTTTTTTATTTCATTCAATTTATGCAAAGCTTTTATCTAGTTTGTTTATTGTATACTTTGAATGCCGAGAATAAAGAGTTCAGGAAAATCTTCCGAAAAGATAGGAATTCCAGAATGGATAGAAGATGACATTAAATCCATACAATTTACAGAATCTGAAATAATAAATCGAACAGGCTATATTTTGGAAATTTATTTGAATGACTACAAACTAGACATACAACTTTATGAAGCATTACCTGATGGAAGAACTATAGTAGAAGGCATAACTATACCTCCTTCCCAAGATACATCAAAATTCATGAAGGGTTTTGTTTATGAATTCAAGATTAAAATGTCGAGAGGAAAACTTAGTGATAAAACTATAGAATTTCTAAAATCACAATTTTTGTTAGAGATGGATTCAATATATCAATTTGAGTTAATGGAGTTACAGTTGATGGATGTGGAATCTGAAGAAAGTTCACAACACTCACTTGACGATACTGAAGACGTTTAATAAAATATAAATTGGAAATTGAACAATAAATATTGTTTTTATTAAAGAGGATTGTTGTCTAAGATTTTTGATCAGTTTTAGACGTGATTTTTTTAATTACTGTAAGTCTCATTAACACAAGCCACATTATCATCAGAGGAATATGATAAGATGCAATTCGCCAAGAAATTATTACATCTAAATGTGAATCCTTCAAAACCTCATTAAGTGAAGGCACATTATCAAGACCCGAGACATATGCCCACAACCCAATTTCAGTTAATCCGGATCCACCCACTGTTATAGGTAAACTACCTAATTCAGTTGAAGCTGCAGTAGCTAAGATAGAATCATATAATCCCAGATCAGACTCTATAGTACCACCTAGTACAAGAAATGATGCACCTAGACAAGCAAATGCAAAAAAAGTAAGAACCATTCCAAAAAAGAATATTTTGATAGTTCTTCTTGAATTAAAGTTTTCTCTACTCATTGTGCATAAATCAGAAATTGCAGTGTTTGTATAATTAATAATTTTGTCAGCACGTTCCCCTGACAAAAATCTTCTTACTAATTTTGTTATAACCTTAGGAAGCTGAATATTATAATGTGCTGAAAGAATAACAACTATCAACCAAAACCCAAAAATAAACGAAGAAATAAGGATAATTATGGTACCAATAAGAATTGCTCCATTATAAAGTGCAATTATTCCTGCAAATAATGCAAGAATTGTTCCCACAAAAACATCTGCAATGATTTCCATGGTAGTAATCCATGCTGCAATTCCAGCTGGAACTTTGTGTTTAGTTAACCACGCAATTCGAACAATTTCACCTCCGATATAAGAGGGTGTAGTATTGGTAACAAATTCGCTTCCTACTCTTACAGATATTAGTTCAAGTGATGAGGATACTTTATAGCCCAAAAATTTATCTACAAAATATTTAAACCTGTATGCCTGAAGAAAAACTTTTGCAAGACTAAATAAAACAGCCATAATAAACGGAGCGATTCCAACATTAAAAATATCTGTAACTGATACTGGAGAGAAAATAAATAAAAGAATAACCGGTAAAAAACTTACCAATACTGCAATTATTCTCCAATTCAATTTACCTGATTACTAAACTAATACAGTTATATAATAATCAATCAATTTAGTAATTTAATGAGACAATTACATTCTTTTTGATTATTATAAAATATTATATAATTACTATTTGATACAAAAATAAATGAAAGCAATTTATATAACAGGAACAGCTGGTTCAGGAAAATCTTTACTTGCTTCTAACCTTTTACAATGGTATATTGACCATGATAATTTTCCTATTACTCTTAATTTGGATCCTGCTGTATCTGAATTACCTTATCTACCTGACGTAGATATACGAAACCACATCGACATTAATGATATTATAGAAACTTATGGATTAGGTCCTAATGGTGCTATAATAATGTCGCATGATTTAATCGGCACAAAGATTCAAGATATTCAATTAGAAGTTGACGAATTAAATCCGGATTATATTTTAATTGATACTCCAGGACAAATTGAGTTATTTGCTTATCGATCTAGTGGTAATTATTTTATCTCAAATTTTCAAGCAGATAGTAAAGCTAGTATTTTTATAATGGATGGGGTCCTAGTTTCAAGTCCAATTAACTTTGTTTCTTTATCATTACTTTCTGCTTCGATTAATCTTAGATTAAAAACCTCACAAATAAACGTGTTATCAAAAAGAGACTTAATCATAGATAATTTAGAAAATATCTTAGATTGGGCTCATTCTGATACCTCTTTGTTAGAAGCTTTAGATAAGGAAAATAATCAAGAATTTTCTTTATTGAGCAAAGATGTCATAAAAATTATTTCTCAAAATGGACTAAATCAAGAATTGCTGCCTATATCTAATTTAACACGGAATGGTTTAATCGAATTATCTTCAGTTTTATCTAGAATACTTAATCAAGGAGAAGAAATTGAATATTAAATATAAAAGAAATGAATTCAGTTAGAGCATTTGCTCCTTCATCAACTGCTAATTTAGGACCTGGTTTCGATATATTTGGTCTTGCTTTGGATCTCTTTGTAGACGAAATAATAATCACTAAGGAACAAGAACAGAATGGAAGAATCACTATTTCTACAATAAAACAAAATAAGGCAATGAAAATCCCTTATGATAATGAAAATAATGCGGCAGCATTGGTAGTTAAGAAAATGATGGAGGTTTATAGTATAAAAGACAACATTGATATTCAAATCATTAAAGGAATTCCTCCAGGATATGGACTAGGAAGTAGTGCAGCCTCATCAGTAGCAACAGCATATGCTTTTGACCAACTATTTGATCTAGAAACAAATATAATTAATTTAATTAGTTATTCTGCAGAGGGAGAAAGAGCTTCAGCAGGAGCTAAACACTATGATAATGTTGCAAGTTCTATGTTGGGAGGATTTACTATAGTGAGACATTCCCCATCACTTGAATTTATCAAATTTGAACCACCTGAAGATCTTTATCTGGTAGTTGGTGTTCCAGACATACCAGTTCCAAATAAGAAAACAGAAGTTGCTAGAAGTATACTACCTTTAAATTCACCTTTGGAAAACATAATAACTAATATTTCAAATGCAAGTACCATCGTGGCAGGTTTTGCCTATAAAGACGTGAAAATGATAGCAAAGGGAATTGATGATAAAATTGTGGAACCTGTTAGAAAAAAAACAATTCCAGGATATGATAAAGTAAAGAATAATGCTATTAATGCTGGTGCTTTAGCTCTTACTATTAGTGGTGCTGGTCCTTCAGTTATTTCAATCCTGAATACGGATAGAAATTCTGACAATGTTATGGAAGCCATTAAAGAGGGGTTTGCAGCTTCAAATATCGAAAGCAACGTTTACTTGTGTAAACCTAGTAAAGGCGCTAGAAATCAAGAGAAAGTATAGTTACTTTAAATTATTTCTTTTTACCTTTATTAAGGAATTCTGACATTCGGTTTTTTCTATCTTCATGAGCAAAGCAAAGAGCCCATCCATATATTTCCATTCTTAGACCAGAATCTATATCCATATCCATACCTTTATTAATTAAATATTTACTCGCTCTGATAGCATTATAGCTATTGTTTGTAATTTCTCTGGCCATAGAAATAGACCTTTCAATTAACTTTTTATTTAAAAGTTTTGCCAAGTCCTTCTCGTATTCTTTACGTTTTACTTCATCTTCCTTAGGAGGAGCTTCAGGTAATTCTTCTTGTGTTAAATTAATGATCTCATTAACCAATCCTATCCCATAAGCTTCTTCTGCATTTATCATTTTACCAGTAAAAATCAATTCTTTTGCTTTAGCTGGGCCTATTATACGTAACAATCTCTGTGTTCCTCCCCATCCTGGTGGAATTCCTATTGTAACTTCAGGCTGACCAATTTTTGCATTAGTTGAACATAATCTAATATCACAAACGAGTGCTAGTTCACATCCTCCACCTAATGCAAAACCATTAATTGCAGCTATTACTGGTTTTTCCAATTTTTCGATTTTATTTAAGACAGATTGAGCAGAGGAGGCATATTTTTCCGCATCAGTAGGTGTGATGTTAACCATATAAGAGATATCTGCACCCGCGCAAAATGATCTTTCTCCAACTCCAGTTATAATAACAGTTTTTATACTATCATCCACAGCCACAATATCTATTGTTTTAGATAACTCCCAGATTACATCTACATTCATAGCATTCAAGGCTTCTGGCCTGTTAATTTTAACAATTGCTATATCACCTATAGGTTCTAAGAGAATATACTTCATTGTAGACATATTCTTATTCCATTAACTAACATCAATTAAACCTTATTAAAAAATTAATATAAGACTTGCTAAAATAATTAAATTTTTGGAGATACTGAACTAGAGAGGATACTAACTTAAGAAAAGTTGAAGATTCAAGCTCCAGCCATACCGGTTCTCAAATCTACTGCTCGATGATCTTCGCTTTCAGCTGCTGCTTTATGCATTTCTGAGACAGCACAACCCATTTGTGCTTCTGGTTTGTCACGTCTCATTAATCCACGGTATAATCCAGCCTCTAAAGTCTGTCCATGTGCTTTTTCCCATTCTTCCACTGGAATACTATATTTCTTTTGTATTCTGTCACGATACCATTCAGGTATAACATTAAAAGCACAGAATGGAATAATTCTAAGATCAGGAGTTAAATAATGAATATCGCATCTTTGTAATCTTTCAAGATCTTCATTATATTTATCTTGAAAATGCATCATCCCTAAAAATAATGATCTAACATGCCAAGAGCCTACTGCATCAAAATTACGCTTTAGTAGGATACTGGAAAACATCTTGGCCAGATTTAACCCATGAGGTTGTTTACTTTTATCTACAAATTGATTTAATTTTCTCATTACATCAAGCATTGCCCAATATCGGTTTGCACCAGAACGCAATTCATCTGTTTTTTCTTCGAAATATTCTAATAATCCTTTAATATCTACAAATGATGTAAGTGGAATCAATTTCTTAGTCTGGACATCTTCAAAAACATAAGTGCCTGCACCGCATGCAAAATGAATTGATAATTCATATTTTGGTTTTTTGCTAAAAGCTTCAATTACATCTGTCATTGGCATACAAGATGGAACAGGGAACCAAGAATCAGTAGAAATTTCGCCATTAGTCTGCTCTTCAATCCTTTCAATGCAATCAGGAATAGTAATTCTATATTTCTCTCGTTCTTTTTTGCCCATTCGTCCTGTAAGAGAAACGGGTTGGAAGTTGACAGCGTGTACTACATCCATATTTTTTTGAGCAAATCTAATTATTCCACCTAATTCATGGTCGTTTATTGATTTAATAACGGTGGGAACAAAAACAACAGTCATCCCGCATTTTCTAGCAGATTCTAGAGTATAGGGCACTTCCCAATGATTTTTAGGATTAGTGCGGGGGGTTACACCATCAAAAGATAGATAAAGATTACTAACACCAGCATTGCGTACTTCGCGCATTGTTTCAGGAGAAAGCGCTAATTTGATACCATTGGTATTTAATTGAACATGATCTACTCCCTCTTCTTTCATTATCTTAATAACTTCAACAATATCATCTCTAAGCATTGGTTCGCCACCCGTAACTTGTATAGAATTTCCTGCAATAGGTCTTTCTGCTTTTAATGTTTTCATCATCGCCCTAATTTGTTCATAATTTGGTTCGTAAAGATAAGCACCTTCAAGACCTTTTTTCACATAGAAAAAACAATACCAACATGTTAAGTCACATCTGTTAGTTACTATCATATTAGATAGTCCAGAATGTGATAAATGGTTAGTACATAAGCCACAGTTCGTAGGACAAGCACATTTATCTACCATAACATTGGGAGCATGCGCGCCTTTTCCATCTTTCCAATACGTACTAAATTTTTTATACATATCAACAGATCCAAAATATAGCTCTTCACATTCGCCATGTGATGGGCATGTTTTAGTCATGTAGACTTTACCATCTCTTTCAAATACTTCTGCATCGAGAATCATGTTACAGTCTGGGCATATACTTTGAGTATGTCTGATAGTTTTTTTAGTTGTTGATATCTTTTTTGTAATATTTGATATTTGTATTAATTCCATAACTATTTCTACCTTTTTACCTTTTAATTGATCAATTTAAATTCTTTTAATATATAAATATAATTATATCAATCATAAGGTGATAAGGTTAAGTATTCATAATATTTTCGATACTTTCATTGTTATTATTTTAAAAAATTATTTTTAATAAAAAATAGGTTCTATCTGTATTTTAACCATATTGTAAATGACTTGCTTTCATTCCTGGTTTCATATCTCTCTGGCTTCTTACCTTTCTTACAGCATCTTCAAAGTGACGCATAGTAACAAAAGCTTCCATTGTATGTTTAGATGCTTCCTCTGGATTAGGGTATTTATCAAT
>JBIOXM010000044.1:0-9125 GCA_044869655.1 Nitrososphaeraceae archaeon
CCTTTTTCTAACCTAAATGCAACATCTTCAAATGGCTTAACCATCATTCCTTTTCTAAAAAATCCCAAGTCACCTCCTCTTTTACCACTTGCTTTATCTATCGATAATTCTTTTGCTAAATTTGTAAAACTTTCACCATTTTTTAATCTGTCAAGTACCATTAATGCTTCACTATTTTTTTTTACAAGAATATGCAAACATTTGATTTTATTTGATGACATATAGGATATACTATATCAACAATATTTAAAATATATAAAATACTCTTATGTTATAATAATAAATTTTATATTTATTGTGAAACTATAAATAAAAATAAAATTTAATTCAAGTCGACTGATGAAAATCTTTTCACAAAAGGAATCAAAGTTTATTAAAGATAATGAAATATGCAGAATTGCAACTGCTAAAAACAATATCCCTCATGTTATTCCGGTATGTTACATTTATAAAAAGGGAGTTATTTTTTTTGCTACAGATTATACAACCCAAACCTTCCATAATGTTAAGGAAAATAATCGAGTATCACTCATAATTGATATTTATAATAAAAAAGAAGGAAATAAGGGAATTTATATTAATGGAATAGCAAGTATTATAGAGAGTGGCAAAGAATTTGTAAACCTTTTTAAGACCTTTTATAATAAATTTGAATGGGTTAAAAAAGATCCTTGGAGTGAAAAAGAGGCACCTTTTATACAAATTTTACCCACTAAAAAAGTAAGTTGGGGAATCTAACAATTTGTTCTTTATAAACAGACAATAAATTTGCGATAACTAATAATATAACATTCTAAACCAAATTTAAAAGAAAAGCAAATTTCAATGAATTAATTATTCTTATTATCAATATTTTACTTTGATCAATAATTTTTTTAGCTAAATTGGTTTAAGTATATATCTTTGTTAACCTTTTCCGAGAAGAGGTTTAATTTTTTAAAAGTAAAAATAATACATGATTAGAATTTAGACTTTGGAATAATGATAGAAGAAATGCAAGAATTTCTATCATTAAAGGTTAAACGCATGCTATAATTTTTATTAGTTCTTTAAAGTTATTATTTTTCCAATTTTTCGGCGCCGCAAAATTGTGATTTAACATACCCATTATCTCAAATTACATTCCCGATGAGAAAAAATTTTAAATAATTTCATCACTAATTTGTATATGAGGAACATATTTGCAACCTCACCCTACGTGATCAATCCCAGCCAAGTCATCACAATGGGATAGGCCATTTTATTGGCCTAACCCATTTCTTCACAAAATAAATTTAATAATTCCATTATATAATTTTCGTATAGCATAAAAAGGGATTGAAAGAAGTACCAAATACAATCTAGAACTGAACAATTATAGACAATGCTAACAAAATTCACTGAAGAATGTTGATATTTTCTCTAGAGGTCGATCTACTGGTTCGGTATTTATAATTATATTTATTGTCCATTGTAGGACTAATATAGTGTCATTTCCATTTATTTATTTATCAAAATATTCTCCATTGTTTAATCATTAAACTTCTTCTCTCTTTTTGTTAATCTTAATTCGATTCATTTTATTAGAATCAACAAGAGAAGTATGTATAAAATGGTAAAATTTCGATAAAAGTTTAGTTGAATTAAATACATGAAGTAAAGATGATTTTTCCATCTAAAGAATTAGATGATTGTTGTTAAATCTTAATTCTGCTAATGCATAGATTACCGTTTATATACAATCTAGAAAATAATTCATAAATCTTTTAAATTTCTAAAAATAATAAAAAAGTTCAAACTTTAAATATTGAATCTTGTATTTTTTAGCAAATATGGAGCTGAATAAAAAACTTACTAGAGTATATCACATGTTTTTGGTAGGATTTTTTTTATCAATAGCATTTTTAAATTTAATATCGTTAACAATTGATCATAATATTCTTAAAGAGTCATATGGACAAATGTTAGGCGGACACGGCCATAATCTCCCACCTTCAATTGTAGGAGACAGAGAACTCGTTCTAAATTTCAATAATCCAAATATAGATTCAACAACAGGAAAGGCCGCACTTAATTTTGCATTGGTTGATAATAAGACAGGAAATAAAATTTCACATGTAACATATATTGTAGGTATTTATAATCAAGAAGAAAAAAATATGTTCACTGCAAATCTTCATGGACATAATGGAGAAATTAAGTTAGAATTTCATAATAAAGCAATCGAGGGATATAATATAAATGCAAATTATGATTCACTTTCAGCTAGTTATGTATCTGATTTTGGAAGTCCTATAAAAATTGATGGATCAGTTTTTAGTAATCCAGGAAAATATCGAGTGGTTACCGAAATAACCGGGATAGATTTTGACAATACTTTTTTACCAGAACCTTTAAAATATGAATATAATATTAACGTAAGGTAAACAAAATATATTGTTAATAATTATATCAGTATTTTATGTATACAAACAAATGTAGTATCATACTATAAAGTTAGAACTTTTTTAACTGTGTGATATTTAATAATATGAATGAAATTTAAAGATCAAATAATTGCCATAACTGGTGCTTCTTCTGGAATAGGAAAACAAGCGGCAATTGATTTTTCATATAATGGAGCAAAGACTGTTATCTTAATTTCAAGAAATATCACGAGATTGAATCAAGCAAAAAAGAACTTAAACCCAGATTGCAATGTAGAGATATATTCATGCGATATTTCGAACAAAAAAATGGTTTATGACATAGGACAAACGATTATTGAAAAAATTGGAGCTATTGATATTTTAGTTAATAATGCAGGAATAGGAATTTATGGGAAGGTGATTGACCAGACAATAGAAGATATTGAAAAAGTTACATCAACTAATTATTTGGGAATGATTTACTTTACTAAATCATTTTTACCTTCCATGATTAAAAATAAGCGAGGTCATATAGTAAATGTTGCTTCTTTAGCAGCTAGTTTTGGAGTCCCATGTATGGCTGCATATTGTGGATCTAAATTTGCAATGTTAGGATTTTCTGAATCTTTGTCCTATGAATTAAAACATACCAATGTAGGGGTTACAGTGGTTAGCCCAATTGCTGTAAAAACTAACTTCTTTGATAATGAATCATTTCGAGGTAAAATGCCTCACAAGTTAGGCTATGTACTTGATCCTAAAACTGTTTCCAAAGCTATACTTAAAGCTGCTTATTCTAAAAGAATTGAAATCGTTGTTCCATTTTTTGTTAGATCTGCTGTATGGTTAAAACATACTTTTCCATATCTAATCAATCCGATAATAAGTTCTTCATTTAAAGAGGAGAATTACAACTAAAAACTTAAGACACATACATATAAAAGCTATTATTATTATTATTTGTAACAAATCATACTGTGTAATTTTATTTTATTCGACCTTCTTTTCTAAGATCTGATATTATCCGGATAAGTGTGTCATAATCCACATTAATTTCATTTAAAATAATGCTATGATCAGTTTTTTTATTTTTCTTTATGAATTTTTCAACTAGAATTTTTTTTTTTGATAGTTTCTATCAATCATACTCAAATCTATAGATAGTCTATCTTATAAATCTAAAAGATAAGAGTAGATAAGCAATTTATTATGTTTGATATATTTTAATAATGTGGAGAAGTATAGATGCCCTAATTGTACCTCATTAAATTCATTGAAAGTAAACAGAATTTTGGATGGCAGATTATTATTTACGTGTGAAAAATGCCAAATATGTTCAGTTTTACCACTTTATAATACCGTCGACGAAACTTATTTAGAGTTTTTAGACATGTTTGATAAGGGTCATGTGACTGTTTTTCAAGATTTAAAGATAGTACTTGAAAAGGAAAAATTAGTGAGGAATAGAAAAGAAATTACACAAATTCTTGAAAAAACCGAAATCAATAACAAACTTATCAATGAAATATTATTTTCAGAAGTGGATTATGTGGTTGATGTTATAAAATTGAAGGAATCAAAAATAGCCTCAGGAAAGGAATTAGATGAATTACCCGTAGATGATATAATATTAAGCCAATTAAAGTCAAGAAATATCTCATCATTGTATAAATTTCAAGAAGAAGCTATTTTCAATATTCTTCGAGGTAAAAATACAGTAATTATTGCACCGACTGCTTCTGGAAAAACAGAAGCCTTCTGCATTCCAATTTTACAAAAAATATATGACTTAAAAAATCAACAAAACAACAAGATTGTTAAATTCTCATCTAATCAAACTAAGTTTCCTACCAGACAAATAAAAGCTGTTTTTATATATCCAACAAAAGCATTAGCAAGAGATCAACTATCAAAAATAATTGAATATACAAATAATATAGACATTCTAGTAAAAATATTTGACGGAGATTTAAATGCAAATGAAAAACAAAATTTCTACGAATTTCCTCCAGATATAGTATTAACAAATTTTGATTCCATACATTACCATCTTTTGAATAATACAAAGCTAATTAAACTGTTGAACACTTTGGAATATTTAGTTGTAGACGAAGTTCATTCATATACTGGGATTTTTGGATCTAATGTCCATTACATAATTAAAAGATTAGAAAGAATTATAGATAATAAAAAATTGCAATTAATTGCTTGTTCTGCTACATTACCCAATGTTAAAGAATTTTGTGATTTATTATTTTCTCGTGATATGGAAATAGTGAAGGGTGAAGGGAAAAAAGGTGATACAAATTTTGCTATTTTATATCCTTCTCTTAGATCAAATAAATCACTTGTTATTGAACTTATTAAAAAAATGACGAAGAACCACAAAACTTTGGTTTTTAGTAATTCTCATTTATCTGCAGAATTGATAGCATTTACTGCATCGAAACAAGGTATCAAGATTGGTATTCATAGAGCAGGTCTTCTACCAAAAAATAGAAAAATAATAGAAAATTCTTTTAAGAAAGGAATGATAGATGTTATTTCTTCTACCCCCACTTTAGAATTGGGAATAGATATTGGAGATGTAGATGCAGTAATATCTAATCTTGTGCCTATAAATAGACTTTTACAAAGGCTAGGCAGAGCAGCCAGGAAGGGCCAGGAAGGATATGCTTTCCTAGCATTGGGAAATGATCCGATAAGCCAATATTATAAAAATCATCCCTCAGACTATTTAGTGGACGAAGAAATACCATACTTAGATCCTTTTAATCCTATAATAATGGAAAACCAAATTCTGGCTATGTGTTTTGATAGACCCATATCAAAATTTGAATCACAAGATTATTTAGACATCCTTAGCAAATTGGAAAGAAAGGAATTAGTAATATTTAGTAACGGAAGATATACTCCAAATATTGAAAAACACAATTTACTAAAAAATTATAGTATAAGAGGAATTGGAAATGATGTAGATATCCTTTTTAATGGTAAGATTGTTGGTAATAGAAACTTGCCACATGCTTTAGAGGAATTACACGATGATGCAATTTACTTTCTTTCAGGAAGAAGATATAAAGTTAAAAAATTAATACTTGACGAAAAGACAGAAAGAAATTTTGCGGATATAGATATAATACCAATTGACTATCCATATTATACCAAACCTATAAGAGAAGAATATCCAGAAGTAATAGAAATTTTTGAAGAAAAAGAAATTTTTGGAATTACGTTAAAATATTGTTCTTTAAATATATATAAAAAAGTACTAGGATATTCAAACATTGAGATTGGAAAGGAGATTAATCAAGGGAAAAAAGTTTTTTTTAATAATCCTATAACATACACTTATGCAACAAAAGGATTTATATTTCAAGTTCCAAGCCCAAAAGAAATTTTGAAAATGGTGTCAGAGAAAGAAAAAATTGAAGCGAGTGGATATCATGCAACGGAACATGTGCTTATTGAAGGGAGTAGTATGTTAACAGGGGGGGCCTCACAGGATATTGGAGGAATTTCATTAGGAGATACAGGAATGATAGTAATTCATGATGGAAGCATAGGTGGTAATGGAGCAAGTAAAAGTCTCTTTGATAAATTTGGGTTAGCCATTACTAGGGCTCATTCTATCCTTCTAGAGTGTCCATGTGAAAATGATGATGGGTGTCCTCGTTGTACATATTCATATAGATGTGGAAATAACAATGAATATTTACACAAGAAGGCAGCGATTGAAGTTCTTACTCGCATTATTAACAAAGAAAGAACAACTATACTCGATCTTAACAGTTTCCAACAGACTTTGATATAAGAAGGATTCTACTTAGCTTATAAGTATGGATAATGTCGATTTTTTAAAGATATAAATTATTAAGAATTAAAATGGAGATTATTATCTAATGTATTTCTAGAAGATTCAGAGATTATATCTTGAAGTGAATCTTTAGTAGTATCAGTGATATTTTTTAAAACTGGTGTAATACCAATTTTGTCGACACCCTTTAATACCCCAGTAAAAAAAGTTTCCCATCCTAGACCAATTATAGCTAGAAATAGTACTATGGCAATAAACCATAAAATTATACCCATACTATTATTTAGTACATTTATTAAGTATATTAATAATTAGTCAGATTTGTTACGTTTAAAATTACTTATTTTAAATTATAGTAAAAAATTCACTATCTTAATTAGTACTTATTGTCATATCATTATCTACAAGAAAAATGAATGTACAAAAAATATCAGCAGTAACTCTGAAAGTTAAAAATATGAGAAATGAATGGGAATTCTATTCAAAAATTCCAGGATTAAATCTATCCTACGGAGGACCAATTAGTTTATTTACATCTTTTGAAATAAAGGATGATGACAGCAATTCCAAGTCCTACATTAATCTAGAGTATACAAAAGAATTAAAATGTGATACAAATTTTGGAAGAATTATTATTTATTCAAAAAATGTAGATAATCTTTATGACTATTTTAAACACGATCAGGATATACGTCGTTTAATTACCTTTAAAAATAAACCCGTAGATGGAATATGGGGAGAAAGATATTTTCACATTTTAGATCCTGAAAAATATGAATTATCCTTTGCTCAACTTAAAAGTTAAAATTACATTATTATATTCTATTTTGGAGGACTCAAAAGGTTTTTATAGGTTGAAACTAGTAACTTAAATTACCTTGATAAGAATCGCTTTTGAAATTGATATTAGATCATCTTCAGATCCTAACATCAAAATATAATCTCCCATAGCAACATCATTAGAAAGGGTAAATACAAAAGATATCTCTTTTGATTCATCCTTTTTCAAGTTTATTGAGCCTTCGCTAAAGATTCCATAAGATGTCCCTAACTCACCGCTTGGAGTTAATGTAGATGAGGATATAGGATGAAGTAAAGCATCAGTATGGGCTGTAATCTCGAATTTAATTTCTTTACTTTCCCCAGGACTAAGTGTTATTTCCTTTTCCTTTGTATTAATTGAAAAAGGTAAGGGTATACTAGTATTAACATAACCAATCTTGTTTTCACTCCATTCAGTGAACCATATTGATTTATTGTAAGTTTCATCTGTAAGTTGCAGTACATTTCCAATACCGCAACTATTTTCTGGTACATCTGGTTTACATTGTCCAAATTGTTTGTTTTGTGAAGGAATCCAATATTCAACTAGTTTGAGTTCATCTGGAAAGAATTTTCCAATCTTGTTACCAGTATGTTCATTAAATATGATAGAGTCATTTTGTCCTTTTTTCATCCAATAAGGTAAAGTATATGCTTGACTATTAATTTTATCTCCAGCAAAAATTTTTGGAGATGCAGTAGAAGTTACAAACTGTGTTAAGGAACTATTAATAGGATTTAGTTTTACAAATATACTAGTGCCGTGGTCACTTACCCAAATATTACCTTTTTCATCAATAGTTATACCAACAGGAGAAGGAAGATTTCCAAGATCATATTTTTTAAATGACTTATTTGTTATATCATATTTGTAAATTTGGCCTTTATATCCAAAAGCAAGGACTGACACCCATATGTTATTGTTTTTTTTATCTACTGCAATTGAACCAGTACTAACAAGAGATGGATCGAAATCTTTAAAATCTTCAATAGGAAGTGGTATTGGTGCAATTCCATCTGATGTACCAGTTTTCATTAAATTCAAATCTCCCTTCCATAATGAGTGTGATCTAATTCCTGCAAAGAAAATATGTCCATTATTATCAAAATCAATTGAAACAGGATAGATAGTACCAAAAGATAAGTTAGTTTCTGGGATTGTAAAATGTTCAAATTCCTTTTTTTCTTTGTTAAATTTCCAAATAAAATTTTGTTTTTCGTCAGTGAACCATAAATTTTCTTTCGATGGATCAAGTTTGAGATCCCAAACTTGAGAGGAGTCAATAGGTTTATCGCGTGACATCCAAATAGGTATATCATATTTTGTAAAAATTTGTCTATCAGGTTGGTATAAAATAAGCGATCCTTGTTTGGTAGAAATATACCATAATCCTTCAACACTATCATCGTATGTTATTGCCAATGGCATTTCGCATTCATTATTCAATTTTATTTCTTTAACATACTGATTGGAATTCGGCTTAGAGTTGATTCCACAAAATTGACTTTTAAATTTTTCAATAGCCTGTTGTTTGGAATCTTCTATTTGATCTCCAAAGACTGGTGTTAATATATCGGAAAACATGAATCCGTTTGTTAAAAAGCTTTTAGAAAAATTAGAATTCAGAGTTAAGGAAGAAATAAAAATAGTTAAGACCAAAAGAGAAGAGAAAAGAACGGCATTATAATATCTATTATTTTTACAAAAGAGATTCATCTAATAATATTAGATTATTAGTCCTTTATATCTCATTAAGAACCCCATTTAATTATAAAATTATTAGACTAAAAAATATTAAAAAAGTAACCTAATTGGAAAGCAGTCTATTTAGTGTTTGTTCAAAAATTTCATAAGGTAATGCTCCTGGAATTATGGTTTCAATATTATTGTCTTTTATTAATATAAATGATGGAGTTCCAGATAATCTCATTGATCTAGCAATATTATCATTATTTTGAACAAGCTTAGAATATTTATTTGATTCTATACAATTCGAAAATTGCTCGATATTAGGTATCTGAATATTTTTAGCAAATTGTTTTAGGCTATCATTTGTTATCCATCCAGTTCCTTCTCCTTTCCAATTATCATACAATTC
>JBIOXM010000045.1:0-4675 GCA_044869655.1 Nitrososphaeraceae archaeon
ACCCCCATATTTAAGAAAGTCAATTTACCCAATTAGTAATAACTTATCTTTTACAGGCCTACTCCCTCCAATTAAAGCTCCTCATCATAAGAACAAGGTTAATCTTAAGGATGTAAAGCTGGGGGAATTAAGAGTAGGACTTCTACAAGATCGAAGTTATCTGTTTCACCACGTAGAGAAAAACAAATTTAGTCATGGTCATAAATTTATTAGCAGCGATAACAAGGCAAAATTTGAATTATATATAGATGTAGGACTGGATTGTCTAATTCCTTATTTAGGAGAAGGAAATCATGGAGAAAAAGTTGTTGTCAAGTTTATTAATAAATATCCCAACCTCAAAGTTGTTAGGGCCTCTACAAAAGATTTGGAAAATCTGTATTTCGGGTACAGTATAGAAAAAGTAACTTCACTTGAAGAATTTTTTAAAAATCTTGAGCAAAAGACATTTGTTATATTTACATCAAAAAATGGACGGATATTCAAAACTGCTCAATCTCAACTGAATGAAAGCATTAAACATTGTGAAAATTTGGTAATTGTTTTTGGTTCACCTAGTAAAGGTATTAAAGAAATTTATCCTAATTATGACAAGACGAAACATTCAATGTATCTAAATATGTTTCCTTTCCAAAAGACTCAGACTATAAGATTAGAAGAAGCACTCCTAGGAACTCTAAGTATAATTAATAATTTTCTTTTTTAAATTGATATATTGAGCTTGGATGTATTTTTAATTTTTATGAAGATATAAATTTATTAAGGGAGGAAAAGGTTTCATGCTGTATCAATGGGTCATAGAAAGTATAGCGCACCAAGAAGAGGTAGCCTTGCGTTTTATCCTAGAGTTAGAGCTAAGAGTGAAGAAGCTAGATTAAGAAACTGGCCTCAACACAATGATAATACTTCTCTTTTAGGTTTTGCCGGGTTTAAGGCAGGTCAAATACAAGTCATGACAATAGATGACAAAGAAAAAACGCCCAATTTTGGTAAACAACTTGACAATTCCTCAACGGTAATTGCAGCTCCTCCAATTAATATTATTGGTATAAGATGTTATAGAAAAGATGCATATGGGGAAAAGGCTTTTATCGATGCTTATTCTAAGGATTTACCGAAAGGAACAGACAGAAAATTTAAGACTAAATATAATGAAAAGTCATTTGAAACAATTGAATCTTCTTTCGATTTAATCTCTTCTATTTTTGCGATTGCGTTAGTCTTTCCTAAAAAAGCAAACCTATCTCAGAAAAAACCATTTGTATTTGAGATAGGTGTATCAGGTAAAGATAACAAAACAAAATATGAATATTTAAAAGATATTTTGGGAAAAGAAATTAAAATAACAGATGTTTTTCAAAATGGTCAATTAATCGATGTTTCAGGAATTACACGAGGTAAAGGTGTTGAGGGTCCGATCACCCGTTTTGGTGTTAAGCGAAAACAACACAAATCAAGGAAAAGTGTAAGAGCTCTCGGGACATTAGGTCCTATATCTCCAGCAGTAGTAATGTATTCTGTACCGAGGCAAGGACAAAGAGGTTTTCATCAAAGAACTGAATACAATAAACGAATATTATTAGTATCCTCTGATGGATCTTCAGCAGCCTCCTTATCTAAGGCTTCAGTCAACCCTCCCGGAGGTTTTAAACATTTTGGAGTAGTTACTACTGATTATATTGTGGTTAGAGGATCAATCCCTGGAGTTCCTAAGAGATTAGTTAAAATGAGACAACCAATCAGGAATACTACGAAGAAAGTTATTGAGCCCAAAGTCATTGAGGTAATTGCCAAATGAGTATTATAAATATCTTAGAAACAGATGGGAGTAATAGAAGTAGTATCACCCTACCAGAGGTTTTCCAGACCCCCTATCGACCTGAAGTAATTCAAAAAGTTTACAATAATCTTAATTCTTATACTTTTCAAAAACAAGGCAGATATCCTGCAGCCGGACAGATTGTTAGTGCAGAGTCCCGAAATACTGGACTAGGTATTGCAAGAATAGCGCGAGCACGAGGTGAAGGTTTTCCACGGGCTGGGCAAGCTGCTGGTGTCGCAAGTGTGAGACATGGTCGACTAGCTCATCCTCCTGTTTCATGGAAAAATATTTATAAAAAAATAAATAAAAAAGAGAAACTATTAGCTTTATGTTCTGCTATTGCAGCAACCGCTAATATTGAATTGATCAAAAGACGAGGACATAAGATAAAGGACGAATTACAATTACCAATTGTTGTTTCAAATGAAATCGAATCAGCAATTAAATCAAAAGATTTAAAAAAAATTTTGATTAATTTGGGACTAGAAGAAGATTTAAAACGAACATATATTCGAAGGAATAAATCTTTTCATAAAAACAGTATCAATCGAAGATCTGCACTAAGTGCACTGATACTTGTGGGAAATGATGAAAAGATAGGAAGATTGGGTACTTCGCTTCCTGGAATTACAATTAAATCTGTTAAATCCGTTAGTGTCCTTGATTTAGCTCCAGGTTCTAAACCAGTGCGATTGACTATTTTTTCTGAAAATGCTATCAAAGAACTTAACAATTTAAAATGTACATCAAATATAATATATGGGATGAGTAGTCAATGAAGAAAAATTTGTTTGCACTCAAATCTAAAAGATCATCGATTGAAAAAAGAAAAAACTTACAATTAAAAAAAGGAAAACCAATTATTATAGAACCTTATATTACAGAAAAATCTTTCAATTTGATAGAAAAAGAGAAAAAATTAACCTTTATTGTAGACGAACAAGCAGATAAAAAATCAATAAAACAGGAATTACATGATCTCTATGAAGCTGAAATAATTGAAGTCAATACTGCGAGAACCATAGATGGAAAAAAAGCATTTGCAAAATTCAAGAGCTTAGATTCTGCTAGAGACCTAGCCACAAAGCTCGGATTAGTATGAGAATATAACAATGTCTATTTTTTATTTTCTCGGTAGATTTAAAAATAAGCCACTAGAGGTATAATATCAGATTGGTTAGGGAATTTAAGTTTCGGGGTTATAATCAAGATCAGTTAAAATCTATCTCGATAGAGTCACTTTTACCATTATTAAATGCAAGACAACGCAGATCCTTGAACAAAAGGGTAGGAAAATATATGAATGACCAAAAACGAACTTTGCGTGAAGAGATTAAGTTAGCACGTGATGGAAAGTTAAAGAATAAGTTGAAGACCCATGTAAGGGATATGATAATACTGCCCGATATGATTGGTTTATCTATTAGTGTACATAATGGTAAAGAATTTTTTGATGTTACAATCAAATCTGAAATGGTAGGGCATTATTTAGGAGAATATGCCATTACAAACAAGAGAGTTCAACATGGCTCACCTGGTGTGGGTTCATCTAGATCTAGTTTGTATGTTCCTTTAAAGTGATTGATTTATGCCAAACTATTCTTATGCATATCAAAATTTTGATAAGAGTAGACAGGTAAGGTCTGCTCTTCGCGAAAAGGATATCTCACATAAACATGCACGTGAGATTGCATTAGCAATTACAAATCTTTCAATTGAAAAAGCTAGATCTTATCTAGAATCTGTCTTAAGAAAGGAAATAGCGGTACCCTTTCGACGATACAATAACGAAGTTGCACACAGATCGAATATAAGAGATGGTTTCAGCGCGGGTCGCTTTCCCTCAAAGGCAACTCGTGAATTTTTGAAACTTTTAGATAATTTGGAAAGTAATGCAGAATATAAGGGCATGGATCTGGATAGGTTGAAAATCATTAATATTGTTGTACATAAGGGGACACGATTGAAAAGATTTACACCACGTGCTATGGGTAGAGCAAGCCCCAAATTTGATACACTGGTCCATGTTGAAATGGTAGCACAGGAAGGGGTAATTACAGAATGAATGCAGCCAAAAACGTAATGTCTAGTAATTACAAAAATATGGAGCTAGACGCATACTTAAAACAAACTCTTCGAGAAACTGGTTATGGAGGGGTGGATATTCAAAAAACTCCTATAGGAACAAGAATAACTTTATACGTAACTCGTCCTGGGTTAGTAATAGGACGGAAAGGCTCAGGGATAAAAGATCTTACCTCTAAATTAGAACAACGATTTGGATTGAATAATCCACAAATCTCAGTCATGGAAATAGAAGTTCCAGAGTTGAACCCCCAAATAATGGCCAATAGAATAGCTCAACTTGTAGAAAGAGGAACAGCATTTCGAAGAGCCTCTATGTGGACAATTAACACGGTAATGGGAGCAGGGGCTATGGGTGTAGAGATAACCATTGCCGGAAAGTTACGAAGTGAAAGAGCTCATTTTGAAAAACATTCATCTGGTGTTATACCTAAAAGTGGTAACGCAGCCGATAAAATAGTCAAATTAGGAATTACCGACGTATTAACAAAAATGGGTTTAATGGGGATTCAATTGCGAATTGCCTTAAAAAATGAGGTGCCACCAGACTTTGAACTTATAGAAACAAAACAACAAACACCATCTAATAATACTCTACAACCAGATGAAGATAATCAAATAGAAGATAGTAACAATACAGGACACCAAAGTAGTATTAAAAAACAAAGTTCAGAAAGAAATAATCAAAATTTGAAAAGACCACCAAAACAACAACAACAAGAACAAATTCCCAAATCAAAAGAAATAAAAGCTAAATCTATGAATTCC